>NZ_JALRNG020000001.1:0-238606 GCF_030272875.2 Pseudomonas sp. BJa5 | reverse complement strand
GGCTGGTTGGGTGGGGGGTGGTTGTTTTTTTTTTTGTTTCTGTTTTTTTTTTGGGGGTGTTTGGGGGGGGTCCAGCCCGCCCTTTCTGGTCGGGGGGGGGCCCCCCCCGCGATGGGGTCAGACGCGGAACTGATCCATCAACCCCTGTTGCTGGTTGGCCAGGCTGTTGAGCGACTGGCTGACCCGCGCCGATTCGTTGGCCTGGCCAGAGAGCGACTCGGTAACGTCGCGGATGGTCGCGACGTTGTTGTTGATCTCCTCGGCCACGGCGCTCTGTTCCTCGGCCGCGCTGGCGATCTGCAGGTTCATGTCGCTGATCACCGTGACCGCGTCGCCGATCTGCTGCAGGGCGGTTACCGCCTGGCCGACCTGTTCGACGCTGCCCTGGGCCTGGCGATGGCTGCTGTCCATGGCACCGACCACTTCGCGGGTACCGGCTTGCAACTCTTCGATGACCTGGCGGGTTTCTTCCACCGACTCCTGGGTGCGCCGCGCCAGGTTGCGCACTTCATCGGCCACCACGGCGAAGCCGCGACCGGCTTCACCGGCACGGGCCGCCTCGATGGCGGCGTTGAGTGCCAGCAGGTTGGTCTGTTCGGCGATGGAGCGGATCACTTCCAGCACCGAGCCGATCTTCTCGCTGTTCTGCGCCAGGCCCTCGACCTGGACCATGGCGGTGCTCATGTCGGCGGCCAGGGTGTCGATGCTGGTGGTGGTGCGGTCGATCACCGCCAGGCCCTGGCGGGTGGCCTGGTCGGCATCGCGGGCGGCCTGTGCGGCCTGCGCTGCGCTGCGGGCGACGTCCTGGGCGGTGGCGCTCATCTCGTGGGACGCAGTGGCCACCTGGTCGACCTGGCGGTATTGCTGCTCCATGCCGGCGCTGGTTTGGCTGGCGATGGCCGAGGACTGGTCGGCGGTATCGCGGGCTGCCTGCACCGAGCGTTTGACCTCGGCAATGGTCGGCTGCAGCTTGTCCAGGAAGCGGTTGAACCAGCCGGCCAGTTCACCCAGCTCGTCGCGCTTGTCGTAGTGCAGGCGGCGGGTCAGGTCGCCTTCGCCGCTGGCGATGTCCTTGAGCATGGCGGCCACGCCGAGAATCGGCCGGGTGACGCCACGAGCCATCAGCCAGATCAGCAGCAGGCCGACCACGGCGGCGAGGCCTCCAAGGCCCAGTTCGACCAGGGTGCCGCTGGTGTTGCGCTGGTCGAGTTCCTGCTTGAGGGCTTCAGCCGGGCCGGTCAAGGCGCTTTCCGGTACGTCGAGCAGCACACCCCAGGGCTTGCCGCCGGGAATCGGCGCGAAGGAAGCCAGGACCTTGAGGCGCTGGTTATGGTGCAGGCTGTGCAGCGGTGTGCTGTCGGACAGCAGGCGGACCAGTTCGGCGCCCTTGACCGGGTCGACCTGGTCAAGACGCTGGGCCAGCTTGCCGGCATCCGGGCTATAGCCGGCCAACAGGCCTACGGGGCTGAGGATGCTGACCTGGGTCTGGCCCTGGTACAGGTTGCGACTGGCTTGCTGGCTCAGGGCCTGCAGGCTGTTGAGGTTGATGTCGATGGACAGGGTGGCGACCACCTTGTCGGCGACGATCAGCGGGAACACGATGCTGGTCATCAGCACCTGCTGGCCGTTGATCTCATAGAAGTACGGCTCGATCACGCAGGTCTTGCGCGTGGTACGCGGGCACACCGACCAGGTGTTGGCCGGCTCGCCGCTGGGGCCGATGCTGGTGTCGGCCATGTCTTTTTCCGGCAGCGCCATGGAGGTCAGCTGGCCCGGGGTCGGTTGCGACCAGTACAGGGCGAAGCGACCTTTTTCGTTGCTGCCCAGTTGCTCCTGGTTGACGAACAGCGCGTCCTTGTTGTCCAGGGCATCGGGCTCGAACACCAGCGACAGGCCGAGCAGGTCGGGGTTGGCCTGCAAGGCGGCACGCACCTGGCGGGTCAGGTCTTCGCGCAGGTCGAAGGCGTCGAGAAAGCGCTTTTCGGCCTGCTCGCGCAGGAACAGCACCTGGCGGGAGAAGCCGGCACCGTACTGGTAGGCATCCATGAACTGGCGACGGATGTTCAGGGCCTGGACTTCACCCTGGGACTCGATACGTCCCTGGGCCGCTTCGGTGAGCATCTGCATGCTGCTGGCCTTGACCAGTTCCGAGCTGTGCTCCATGCGGTACAACGAGAGTCCCACCAGCAAGGTAACGATGCTGGCCAGGCACAACCCGGCCAGCAGGGTGATCTTCCACTGAATGGAAAGTTGTCTGAACGACATGGCGAAGTCCTTTGATCCAGAAAGATTGAGGCTAACGACCCTATCGGCAGAAAAGCCGATTTCTTTATTCAAACGATCAATTTAAATGCGTCGTTTTCGGTCGCCCAAAGGACACTGGCGCAACGCCGGACTTTGACAAGCGCAAGGCCCTGCTTCAGAGTGTGCGCCCCCAATAAAAATACCTGTCGTTCGGCCACTGCTCACGGGCAGTCTGTCGCCGTAGCGGTCGCTTTTTGTCTGGTTTCTAGAGGTCACAGGAATGAATGCAGTAATTGCCGCGGTCGGCATCATGCTGATACTGAGTCTGTCCCGCGTGCATGTGGTGATCGCCCTGATCGTCGGCGCGCTGGTCGGCGGGCTGGTGGGCGGCCTGGGTATCGAAGGGACGCTCAAGGCGTTCAATGGCGGGCTGGGCGGTGGTGCCACCGTGGCCTTGTCGTACGCCTTGCTCGGCGCCTTTGCCGTGGCCATCGCCAAGTCCGGCATGGCCCACGCCCTGGCCGATCGCGCCCTGGCCATGATCGACCGCCAGGGGCATGCCGATGGCGGCAAGATCAAATGGCTGCTGATCGGCCTGCTGCTGGTGGTGGCGATCTCGTCGCAGAACATCCTGCCGATCCATATCGCCTTCATTCCGCTGCTGGTGCCGCCGCTGCTCTATGTGCTGACCAAGCTGCAGATTGACCGGCGCCTGGTGGCCTGTGTGATGACCTTCGGCCTGATCACCCCGTATATGTTCCTGCCAGTGGGCTTTGGCAACATCTTCCTCAACGAGATCCTGCTGGCCAACGTCAGCCGCAGCGGTGTGGATGTCAGCGGCGTCAACGTCACCCACGCCATGGCCATCCCGGCGGCGGGCATGCTGTTCGGCCTGCTGCTGGCGGTGTTCTTCAGCTACCGGAAAAAACGCGCCTACGACCTGGAAAAGATCGAGCAGGTCGAGCAGGTGGCGGTGCGCTACAACCCGCTGACCCTGCTGGTGGCCGGCGTTGCCATTGCCGCGGCGTTCATTATCCAGTTGCTGCTGGATTCGATGATCATCGGGGCCATGACCGGCTTCCTGATCTTCTCGCTGTCGGGCATCGTGCGCTGGAGGGAAACCGACGACCTGTTCACCGAAGGCATGAAGATGATGGCCATGATCGGCTTCATCATGATCGCCGCCTCCGGCTTTGCCGAGGTGATGAAGGCCACCGGCGAGGTCAAGAGCCTGGTCGAGACCTCGGCGGTGTGGATCGACCACAGCAAGGGCGTCGGTGCCTTGCTGATGCTGCTGGTGGGCCTGCTGGTGACCATGGGCATCGGCTCGTCGTTTTCCACCGTGCCGATCCTGGCCGCGATCTTCGTGCCGCTGTGCGTGCAACTGGGCTTCGACCCGATCGCCACCGTGTGCATCGTCGGTACCGCCGGTGCGCTGGGTGATGCCGGTTCACCGGCGTCGGATTCGACCCTCGGCCCGACCTCGGGGCTGAACGTCGATGGCCAGCATCACCATATCTGGGACACCGTGGTGCCGACCTTCATCCACTACAACTTGCCGCTGCTGGCGTTCGGTTGGGTGGCGGCGATGATGCTGTAGGAAGCCCGTGGGGTTGAGCGCAAGGCTCAGCCCCGGGAGGGCGGCGGCGAGATGTGGTTGAGGACCATGCCGCCATCCTTGGTGCGGGTCAGGTAGACCGGCAACACCTTGGGCAGGTTACTGACCAGGCGGGCGATCTGGGTGGTGTCGTAGATGCCGCTGATGCGAATGTTGCCGGTGGTCTCGTCGGCCAGGCGCAGGGGTTTGTCCAGGTAGCGGTTGATCTGCGGCAGGGCCTGGGCCAGGCTCAGGTTGTCGAGGATCAGCTTGCCATTGCGCCAGGCCAGGCTGGTGTCCTGGGCGTAGGTCTGGTTCAGGCTCGGCTCGTAGTCGCCGGCCTGGTAGCTGGCCTGCATGCCGGGGCCCAGCCGGTAGCCGCCATCGGCGTGGGTGCGGTCGCTGCTGACCAGTACCGAGCCTTCGACCAGGGTCACTTTGACCTGGTCTTCGTATTTCCACACGTTGAACTGGGTGCCGGTGACCCGGGTCTGGCCGTGGGCGGCGCGGACCACGAACGGATGCTGGCTGTCGTGCTCGACCTTGAAGAACGCCTCGCCCCTGATCAGGGTGACCCGGCGTTCGTCCTTGTAGTTGGCAAAGCGCAACTCGGTGCCCAGGTTCAGCTCGACCTGGCTGCCGTCAGCGAGGACCACATGGCTGATGGCGCTGCCGCTTTCCAGGTGCTGGTAGCTGTTGGGCAGCCAGCCTTGCTCCCAGCCGATCCAGGCGCCGACCGGCAGGGCCACCAGGGCAATGGCGGCGGCCGAGGCATAGTGGCGCCAGACACGGGGGCCACGGCGTTGGGGCAGGCTGATGACAGTGCCGGGTACGGCGCTGCGGGGCAGGTGATCGGCGGTCTGCCAGATCTCCAGCATGGCCTGGTACTCCTGGACATGCACAGGATCGGCGGCCAGCCAGCGCTCGAAGGCCTGCCGTTCTACTGCCGTACAGTCTTCTGATTGCAGGCGCAGGCACCAGTGCGCGGCGGCATCGGTGATGGCATCGTGTTCGTCGGCGCTGTGGCTGGTGTGGTTCATCGAGACTCCCGGTTTTGCCTATTCTACCCTTGCAGCGTAGGTGGCGAGAACCGAGATAATGGCGAATGACTATCAGTTGTAGGATTTTTTTACCGTGAAAAACCTGCAAATGCACTGATTTCGCAGCCATACCCCCTACTGCTGACAGGGACGAGCGTGTTTCGCGGCCGACTGGCGGCCGCGAAATTTTCTTCAGAACTGTTCTGCCGCCAGGGCGAACAGCGACGGGCTGCCGGCACGGATGCTGGCCTGCAGCGACAGGGTGCGCGGCAACAGGCGGGCGAAGTAGAACGCGGCGCTGGCACGCTTGGCCCCGTAGAAGGCTGGATCGCTTGCCTGCTTGGCCGCGGCCACGGCGTCCATGCGCGCCCACATGTAGGCATAGGCGACATAACCGAACAGCTGCAGGTATTCCACCGATGCCGCGCCGACGGCGTTGGCGTCCTGGCCGGCCTGTGCACACAGCCACTGGCTCAGGCTTTCCAGTTCGGCCACCGCGTTGAGCAGGGGGGCACGATAGGGGCTGTCGGCCTGGCAGAAGTCGCGAATCTGCGCGGTGAATTCGCCCAGCGCCTTGCCACCGTCAGCCACCACTTTGCGACCCAGCAGGTCCAGGGCCTGGATGCCGTTGGTGCCTTCGTAGATCTGGGCGATCCGCACATCGCGCACCAGTTGCTCCTGACCCCACTCGCGGATGTAGCCATGGCCGCCGAACACCTGCTGGCCGAGCACGCAGCTTTCCAGGCCGTTGTCGGTGAAGAATGCCTTGGCCACCGGCGTCAGCAGCGCCACCTGGCGTTGTGCGGCGTCACGCTCATCGGCGTCGTCGGCGTACTTGGCGATGTCCAGTTGCTGGCCGACGTAGGTGGCGAAGGCGCGGCCACCTTCGGTCAGGGCACGCATGGTCAGCAGCATGCGCCGTACATCGGGGTGGACGATGATCGGGTCGGCGACCTTGTCGCGCGCCTGGGGGCCAGTGGCCGCGCGGCTTTGCAGGCGGTCCTGGGCGTAGCGCACGGCGTTCTGGTAGGACGCCTCGGCGCAGCCGATGCCCTGGATGCCGATGGACAGGCGTTCGTAGTTCATCATGGTGAACATGGCGGCCAGGCCACGGTTGGCTTCGCCGATCAGGTAACCGGTGGCGCCGTCGAAGTTCATCACGCAGGTGGCCGAGGCCTTGATACCCATCTTGTGTTCGAGCGAACCGCAATGGGCGGCATTGCGCGCGCCGGGCTGGCCGTCGGCATCGACCAGGAACTTGGGCACCAGGAACAGGGAAATGCCCTTGGGCCCGGCCGGGGCGTCCGGCAGCTTGGCCAGGACCAGGTGAATGATGTTCTCGGTAAGGTCCTGCTCGCCGCCGGTGATGAAGATCTTGGTACCGCTGATGGTGTAGCTGCCATCGGCCTGGGGCTCGGCGCGGGTGCGGATGATCCCAAGGTCCGTGCCGGCGTGGGGCTCGGTCAGGCACATGGTGCCGGCCCACTGGCCGCTGTACAGCGGCGGCAGGTAGGTGGCCTTGAGTTCGTCGCTGGCATGGGCATCCAGGGCCAGGCAGCAGCCGGCGCTCAGCGCCGAATACAGGCTGAAGCTGCAGTTGGCGGCATAGAGCATTTCTTCGAACTGCACCGCGAGCATCTTCGGCATGCCCAGGCCGCCGTGCTCGGGGTTGCCGGCCAGGCCCACCCAGCCACCGTCGCGGTAGGTCTGCCAGGCCTCGGCGAAGCCGTCCGGGGTGCGCACCTGGCCTGCGTCGAACTGCACGCCCTGTTCGTCGCCGCTGCGGTTGAGCGGGGCGATCAGCTGGCCGGTGATTTTCGCCGCCTCTTCGAGGATGGCATCGGCGGTGTCGGCGTCCACCCGCTCGGCCAGGGCCGGCAGGCGCGCCCACAGGGCAGGGCCCTGGAAGACTTCGTGAAGGACAAAGCGCATGTCGCGCAGCGGAGCATTGAATTCAGGCATGTGGGTTCTCGCTGTTAAGGGGTCAGAGCGCCTTGGCCCAGTCGCGCAACAGGTACTTCTGGATCTTGCCGGTGGAGGTTTTCGGCAGCTCGCTGAAGACGATGGTCTTGGGCAGCTTGAACCCGGCCAGGTGTTCGCGGCAGAAGCTGATGATCTCGGCCTCGCGGGTCTCTGCGAAGCCGGCCTTGAGGGTAATGAAAGCACAGGGGGTTTCGCCCCATTTCTCGTCCGGACGGGCGACCACGGCGGCCTCGAGCACGGCAGGGTGCTTGTAGAGGGTGTCTTCGACCTCGATGGTGGAGATGTTCTCGCCACCGGAGATGATGATGTCCTTGAGCCGGTCCTTGATCTCGACATAGCCGTCGGGGTGCCAGACCGCCAGGTCGCCGGTGTGGAACCAGCCGCCGCGGAAGGCTTCGGCGGTGGCTTCGGGGTTTTTCAGGTAGCCCTTCATCACTGTGTTGCCGCGCATGAAGATCTCGCCCAGGGTGTTGCCGTCGCGCTGCACCGGTTCCAGGGTCTGCGGGTCGGCGACCATCAGGCCTTCGAGGGTCGGGTAGCGTACGCCCTGGCGCGACTTGATCCGCGCGCGCTCGGCCAGGGGCTGTTCGTCCCACTCGGCGTGCCAGGCGCAGACGGTCACCGGGCCATAGACTTCGGTCAGGCCGTAGACGTGGGTGACCTTGATACCCATCTCCTCGACCGCGCCGATGACCTTGGCCGGTGGCGCCGCGCCGGCGACCATGGCGTTGACCGGATGATCGATGGCCGCCTTGGCCGAGTCGGGCATGTTGATCAGGGCGTTGAGCACGATGGGCGCGCCGCACAGGTGGGTGACCTGGTGCTCGCGGATCAGGGTGAGGATTTTCTGCGGGTCGACCCGGCGCAGGAACACATGGGTGCCGGCCAGGGCGGTGACGGTCCAGGGGTAGCACCAGCCGTTGCAGTGGAACATCGGCAAGGTCCACAGGTACACCGGGTGGTTGCCCATGGCCCAGGTCATCTGGTTGCCCAGGGAATTGAGGTAGGCGCCGCGGTGGTGGTAGACCACGCCCTTGGGGTTGCCGGTGGTGCCGGAGGTGTAGTTGAGCGAGATCGCCTGCCACTCGTCTTCGGGCCACAGCCAGGCAAATTCGGGGTCGCCCTCGGCCAGGAAGGCCTCGTAGTCCAGGTCGCTGACGGCCTGGCCTTCGCCGTACTCCGGGTCGTCGACATCGATCACCAGCGGCGGGTACTCCATCAGCGCCAGGGCCGCGGCGATGACCTTGTGGAATTCGCGGTCGGTGATCAGCACCTTGGCTTCGCCATGTTCGAGCATGAAGGCAATGGCTTCGGCATCCAGGCGCACGTTCAGGGCATTGAGCACGGCACCGATCATCGGCACGCCGAAGTGCGCCTCGAGCATCGCCGGGATATTCGGCAGCATCACCGCCACCGTGTCGCCCTGGCCGATGCCACGTCCGGCCAGGGCACTGGCCAGGCGCCGGGAGCGTTCGTAGGTCTGCTGCCAGTTGCGGCGGATGGCGCCATGGATCACGGCCGGGTACTGGCCGTAGACCGCAGCGGTGCGCTCGATGAAGCTCAGCGGAGTCAGGGCGGTGTGATTGACAGGGGCGGGCGCCAGGCCCTGGGAGAAGATCGACATGCAATGTTCCTGTGCAGGGGGACGCCGCATGGCGACGGTAACCCCCGGTGGCTGATTGTTAGCTCTGATCAGGTGTCGTGAAGGCTGAACCTTCGGTGTCACAATTTTTACGTGAAATTCTATGGTACTTGGAAGATAGACTATAGCAATATGGTATAAATACTATATTCGCCTTCAAGCCATCATTCGAGCGTGCCCATGACGACCTTGCTCGCCAGCGATCCTCAACCGACCGTGCTCCTGGATGCGTCCGCCGCCGTGCTGGCCGTCAATCCGGCCCTGCAAGCCATGCTCGGCCCCTGGCCGCAGCGTTCGGTCGACTACTGGCTGCCGGGCAACCATCAAGCGCTGGTCAGTGCCTGCCTGAGCCAGGCGCGTGCCATCAGTGAAGTCGAAGCGCAGGTGGCCGGGCAGATCCTGCTCTGGACCTTCATCCCCACCGGCACCGGCCAGGTGTTGGCGCGCTGTCGCGACGCCAGTGCCGAGCGCCTGGCCGAACGCGAGGCCAGCCAGGCCCGGCGGCTGTACCGGCTGATTACCGAGAACACCACCGACCTGATTTCCCGGCACAGCCCCGATGGCTGTTTCCTCGATGCCTCGCCGGCGTCCTACCGCCTGTTGGGGTACTGGCCGGAGGAACTGCGCGGGGTGGCGGTGCAAACGCTGTTTCATCCCCAGGACCGCCAGCAGTCGCTGTTGCAGGCCGCCCAGGCGCTGGAGCAGGACGGCTACCAGACCATGACCTGCCGGGTACGCCATCGAGACGGTCGCGACCTGTGGTTCGAGATCGCCAGCCGGGCCATTCGCGAGACCTACACCGGCGCGGTGGTGGAAATCGTCAGCGTCTCGCGCGATATCACCGTGCGCATCGAGGCCGAGGAGAACCGGCGGCGCCTGGCCGAAGTGGTGGAGGCCAATACCGACCTTGTGTTGTTCACCGACCGTGAAGGCCGCTTGAGCTACCTCAATCGCTCGGCGCGCCGGGCCCTGGGCCTGCAGGATGTGCAAGCGCTGCCGAGCCTGCAGGCTTTGCTCGATCCGCTGTTGCGCCAGCGCCTGGACCGTGAGGGCTGGCAATGTGCCGAGCAGGTGGGTGTCTGGCACGCCGAAACACGGTTGACGCCCTGGCAGGGCGGGGCGGCGTTTCCGGTGTCGCTGGTGTTGCTGGCCCACCGTGCGGCAGGCGGCGAGCGTTACTACTCGCTGGTGGCCCGCGACATGACCGAGCGCGAACTGCGCGAAAGCCAGCAGCGGCGCCACCAGGACGAACTGGCCCACAGCGCGCGGCTGGTCACCCTCGGCGAGCTGGCGTCGGGTATCGCCCATGAAATCAACCAGCCGTTGGCCGCCGTGGTCAATTACGCCGGTGCCAGCCAGCGCTACCTGCAGGCCCTGGAACGTGATCCGCAGGCGGTCGGGCGCGTCGCCCAGGGCTTGCAGCGCATCACCGAGCAGGCGACCCATGCGGCCGAGGTGATCAAGCGCCTGCGCGCCTTCCTGCGCAAGGAGCCCCGGCGCCTGCAGGCCCTGGCCATCGCCGATGTGGCGGCCGAGGCGGTGCGCCTGTGCGACTGGGAAGCGGCGCGCGACCGGGTGAGCATCGAGCAGCAGATCGGCGATTCGTTGCCGGCGGTGTACGCCGACCGGGTGCTGCTCGAACAGGTGTTGCTCAACCTGTTGCGCAATGCCATCGACGCCAACCGCGAGCAGCACCGCGGCCAGCCTTCGCGTATCGTGCTCAGCGCCGAAGTGGCGGCGGGGCAGGTGCAGATCCGGGTCAGCGACCAGGGGCCGGGGGTGGCGGCCGAGCGCCTGGACGGCATCTTCACCCCGTTCAACACCAGCAAGCCCGAAGGCCTGGGGCTGGGCTTGAGCATGAGTCGAAGTATCATTGAGGGCTTTGGCGGCACCTTGCAGGCGATGCCGGGTGCGGCCGGGGGGCTGGTCTTGTGTTGTCGGCTGGCGCCGGTGGCGGCGTCGGAATAGAGGAAGTGTGATGCAGCAATCCAAAGTCTATGTGGTCGACGACGACCAGGGCATGCTCGACTCGACGGTGTGGTTGCTGGAGTCGGTCGGCCTTCAGGCGGTGCCGTTCACCAGCGGCCAGGCGTTTCTCGACGCCTGTGACGGGCACTTGCCGGCCTGTGTCCTGCTCGATGTGCGCATGCCCGGAATGGGTGGCCTGGGTGTGCAGGAAACCCTGCGTGGGCGCGGTATCGAACTGCCGGTGATCTTCCTCAGCGGGCATGCCGACGTGCCGATTGTGGTGCGGGCGTTCAAGGCCGGCGCCTGCGACTTCATCGAAAAGCCCTATAACGACCAGCTACTGCTGGATGCCGTGCAGGCGGCCCTCGAACGCTCGCAACAGCAGCTGGCCGGCAGCGCGCCGCGGGCGCTGGTGCAGGCGCGCATCGACAGCCTGACCCCGCGTGAGCGGGATGTCTTCGTGCCCCTGGTGCAGGGCTTCAGCAACCGTGAGATTGCCGAGCAACTGGAGGTCAGCGTGAAGACTGTCGACCTCTACCGCTCGCGGGTGATGAAGCGCATGCAGGCCGATACCTTGCCGGGCCTGGTGGGGATGGCGATCGCCTGTGGGGTGGTGCAGGCGTTGAGTCTGCGCTGAGACCGTAGCGCCTGTATCGCCGGCTACGCCAGCTCCCACACCGGACTGGCAGGCACAGGTCCCTGTGGGAGCTGGCGAAGCCGGCGATAAGCTACACCGCAGCCCCGATCAGGAACGCCGCCCCAGCAACAGCCCCACCACCAGCCCGAACCCTGCCGAAATCGCCACCGTCTGCCACGGGTGGCCGCCGATGTAGTCCTGGGTGGCCTCGACCACCGGCTGCGCCTTGCTGCGCACGCCATGGACCGCCTCGCGGGCCTGCCTGAGCTTGAGCCCGACCTGGGCGCGCAGGGTTTCGGCTTCTTCGCCAACCAGCGCGGCGCTGTCGTTGAGCAGTTTCTCCGACTCTTCGATGAGCACCTGCAGTTCGCTGAAGACCTGGTCCTTGATCTGCTCGCCATCGTTCTGCACGGTGGTATTCCTGGCCATGGGCATTTCCTCGTCGTTGATGGGCATTGCACAGTGGATACCGGCGGGCGCGGAAAGTTGCAGCGGTTTACCGGCCGCCGCCCGCCAGGGTGTAAGATAGCGCCTATTTAGCAGTGGCAGGACACCCCTCATGAGTTTCAATCTGGCCAACAAGAGCTCCGCCGAACGGGCGCAGATCGAGGACGAGAAAGCACGACTGTTCGAGCTCTGGCAGACCAACCTGGGCAAGGCCAAGGCCGAAGGCGCCCGGCTGATCGCCGAAAAGCCCCGGCGCAAGGGCAAATGGGCCGAATGGGTACGCTCGGAACTGGACGCCATGTCGCCCCCCGAGTTCGCCAACATGGTGCGCAGTGAAGTCAACAAGCTGATGGCCGCCGCCAAGTAAAGGTTGCCGGCAGCACCCTGACCGGGTCAGGCGAAGGCGGCCAGCAGGTCGGCGTTGAACGCCTGCTGGGCGTCGCCGGGCTCCTGGGCGCGGTGCCGGGCCAGCATGAAGGGCACCTGGAAGTTCAGCGCAGGATCCAGCCCGCGCAACAGCCCACGCTCGACCCAGGGGGCGGCGAAGTGGCAGGGCAGGTAGCCGATGTGGCGTCCTGAGAGAATGAACGCCAGGGCACCCTCGACCTGCTCGGAGCGTGCCGAGGCGCGACCGCCGTGCAGAGGGTCGGGCTGGTCCAGAAAACGGTAGGGGTGTTCGACCTGGTCGGCTTGCAGCAACACCTCCAGGCTGGCGTGTTCCTGGCTGGCCAAGGGATGATGGCTGGCGCAGTACAGGCGCTGGGTTTCCTCGAACAACGGGGTGTAGTCGAACGCCGCCTGCTTGCCGGAGAAATAGCCGATGGCCAGGTCCAGGCGCTGCTGCAACAGCAGGCGCTCAAGGTCGGCCGGCATGGCGCTGACCAGTTCCAGGCGCACCGATTCGTCACGCTGGCGAAAGCGCTCGATGGCGCGGGCCAGGCGCAGGGTTACTGCGCTGTCCTGGGCTTCGGAAATCCCCACACGCACCTCACCCAGCAAGCGGCCGGCCACGCCATTGGCCTGATGGCGAAAGGCTTCGATCTGTACCAGCAGTTCACGGGTGGCCTTGAGCAGTACCTCGCCCTTGGCGGTCAGCCGAAACCCGCCTTTACCGCGACTGCACAAGCGGTAGCCCAGGCGCGTTTCCAGGCGCGCCATCTGCTGGCTGATGCTTGGCTGGCTCAGGCCCAGCACACCCTGTGCGGCACTGAAGCCACCGGCCTCGACTACAGTGACGAACAGCCGCAACAGGTGCAGGTCGAGGTCATGCAGTTGTCCAAGCATCAAACATTGCTCCGGATGAATGTCAGGTTAAGTAACTTGCCATTTTAGCAATGTAACCCGGCAGGCATGCTGGCGGCATCCACTGACTAAGGTGCCCGACATGCGTACATCCCTGTGGTTGTTCTCCCTGATCCTGGCGTTACCGGTGCAGGCCGAGGAAAAGGTCCTCAATCTCTACAGCTGGGCCGATTACGTGGCGCCGGAGACATTGCAGCGCTTTGAAAAGGAAACCGGCTACAAGGTGCGCTACGACACCTTCGACACCACCGAGGTACTGGAAACCAAGCTGCTCACCGGCGGCAGTGGCTACGACGTGGTAGTGCCGTCGTCCAGCCTGCTGGCCCGGGCCCTGACCGCCGGCGCCCTGCAGCCGTTGCAGGCGCAGGGCATGCCCGGTTACGCCAACCTCGACAAGGACCTGTTGGCCAAGCTGGCCGAGGTCGACCCCGGCAACCAGTACGCCGTGCCCTACACCTGGGGTACCCTGGGCCTGGGGATGAACCTTGAGGCCGTGCGCCAGCGGGTCGGCGAGGCGCCGCTCAACAGCCTCGACCTGCTGTTCAAGCCCGAGTACGCCAGCAAGCTCAAGGACTGCGGGATCGCCATGTCCGATTCGCCCCAGGAGGTGATCGGCGTGGTCCTGCACTACCTGGGCAAGGATCCCTACAGCCGTAACAAGGACGACCTGGCAGCCGCCCAGGCCCTGCTCAAGCAATTGCAGCCGTCGGTCAGCTATGTCGCCAATGGCCGGCAGATCAACGACCTGGCCAATGGCAGCGTGTGCCTGGCGCTGACCTACAACGGCGATGCGGCCATGGCCGCCGACCAGGCGCAGCGCGCCGGCAAGCCGTTCCAGGTGATCTACCGGATTCCCCGCGAGGGCACCCTGGTCTGGCAGGACAACCTGGTGATCCCCAAGGACGCACCGCACCCGCAGGCGGCCCGGGCCTTCATCGCCTTCATGCTGCGCCCCGACTCGGTGGCGCCGCTGACCAACACGCTGTTCTTCGCCAATGCCAACCAGGCCGCCACGCCACTGGTGGACGAGGCGGTGCGCAACGACCCCGACATCTACCCCTCGGATGAAGTGCGCGCGCGGCTGTTTGCCGACCGCACCATGGCCCTGGCCGACATGCGCCAGCGCACTCGCCTGTGGACCAGCTTCCGTAGCCGCCAATAACAACAGACCAGGAGCCCGATGATGGATCTCGCCCCCAACAACGACCAGGCCATGACCCGCGAAAGCCTGTATGGCACCGTCGCCGAAAACACCTTCGCCGGTATCACCAGTTTCTCCAGGCGTCGTTACAGCCGCGACCTGCAAGGCGTCGATGTGGTGGTCAGTGGTGTCCCTTTCGACACCGCCACCAGCAACCGCCCGGGAGCACGCTTCGGGCCACGGGCCATTCGTGCGGCGTCGGTGCAGCAGGCCTGGGCCCGGCACTGGCCCTGGACCTTCGACCCCTTCGACCACCTGGCGGTGATCGACTACGGTGACTGCGCCTTCGACTACGGCAGCCCGCAGACGATTCCCGAGACGATCCAGGCCCATGCCGAACAGATTCTGGAAGCAGGCTGCGCGATGCTTACCCTCGGCGGCGACCATTTCATCAGCTACCCGCTGCTCAAGGCCCATGCGCGCAAGCACGGCCCGCTGGCGCTGATCCACTTCGATGCGCACAGTGACACCTGGCCGGACGAGGAGGGCGCCCGGGTCGATCATGGCACCATGTTCTGGCACGCCGCCCGCGAAGGCCTGGTGGACCCGGCGCGTTCGGTACAGATCGGCCTGCGCACCACCAACGACGACACCCAGGGCTTCGCCGTGCTGGATGCGCGCCAGGTACACCGGCGTGGCTGCGAGGCGATCATCGAGGCGATCCGCCAGCGGGTCGGCGATCATCCGGTGTACCTGACCTTCGATATCGACTGCCTCGACCCGGCCTATGCGCCCGGCACCGGCACCCCGGTGTGCGGCGGCCTGACCACGGTGCAGGCGCTGGAGATCCTCGGCGGTCTGCGCGGCATCAACCTGGTGGGCATGGACCTGGTGGAAGTGGCTCCTGCCTATGATCACGCCGATATCACCGCCCTGGCCGGGGCGACCCTGGCCATGGAAATGCTCTGCCTATATGCCGCCCGGCATAAGGTCGACGGCTAATCGGGAAATATCATGAATCACCTATAGGAAATCACTGCTTCCTCGCGAACCCGGCGCGCCTTAGGCTATCCAAATGCTTGGGCGCGTCGTTACGCGCAGGAGGTGATCGTGTGAACAGATCCTTGTTGAGCCTGGCCGGCCTGTCCCTTTGCCTGCTGTCGGGGCCGCCCGTGCAGGCAGCGCAGCCGTTGCAGCTGGCCGCTTCGCCGAACAATCCCTACAACAGCCCGATCATGCGGGCCAACCCCAATAGCCGCCAGGGCAGTGTGCAGGCCACACCGCCGGTGCGTGGCCCTTCGACCCAGCCCATAGTGCGCCAGCCGAGCCTCGAAAACCGCGGTATCGGCAACGGCGAAAACATGCGCCGCGAGCAATCGGCACCCCGCCTTGAGCCCACCCGGCCACCCCGCGAGTCGACCCGTACGCCTTGATTGCGAATAGTCCCTGGAAGGAGACGCTGATGCCTGCACGCACCTGGATTCCCACATTGCTGGCGGCGGCCCTGCTGCCGTTGTTGGCGCACGCCGCCCCCGAGCAGGACTTCAAGAGCGAGGAGGGCAGCGTCAGGGTCAGCACCCTGGCCGAAGGCCTGCGCAACCCTTGGGCCCTGGCCTTCCTGCCGGGCGGCAAGGATATGCTGGTGACCGAGCGCCCGGGCAACCTGCGCATCATCAGCGCCGAAGGCAAGGTCGGCGCGCCGCTGGGCGGGGTGCCCGAGGTCTGGGCCAAGGGCCAGGGCGGCTTGCTCGACGTGGCGCTGTCGCCGGGCTTCAAGCAGGACCGGCTGGTGTACCTGAGCTTTGCCGAAGAGGGCGAGGACGGCAAGGCGGGCACGGCGGTCGGCCGTGGGCGGCTGTCTACCGACCAGGCAAAGCTTGAAGACTTCCAGGTGATCTTCCGCCAGCAGCCCAAGCTCTCCGACGGCAATCACTTCGGTTCGCGGCTGGTGTTCGACCGTGACGGCTACCTGTTCATCGCCCTGGGCGAGAACAACCAGCGCCCCACCGCCCAGGACCTGGACAAGCTGCAGGGCAAGGTAGTGCGCCTCCTCCCGGATGGTACGGTGCCCAAGGACAACCCCTTCGTCGGACGGCCCAATGTGCGCCCGGAAATCTGGTCGTTCGGTCATCGCAACCAGCAGGGCGCGGCGCTCAACCCCTGGACCGGCGAGCTGTGGACCCACGAGCACGGCCCCCGCGGCGGTGATGAAATAAACATTCCCAAGCCCGGCAAGAACTACGGCTGGCCGATTGCGACCCATGGCATCAACTATTCGTTGTTGCCGATTCCCGAGGCCAGGGGGGAGCACGTGGACGGCATGGTCGATCCGCAGCATGTCTGGGAGAAGTCGCCGGCCATCAGTGGCATGGCCTTCTACGACAACCCACGCTTCAAAGCCTGGGACCATAACCTGTTCATTGGTGCGCTGGCCGGACAGGAACTGATCCGCCTGGAGCTGGACGGCGACAAGGTGGTCCATGAAGAACGCCTGCTGGGCGAGCTCAAGGCACGCATCCGTGATGTGCGTGTTGGGCCGGATGGCTACCTGTACCTGCTCACCGATGAAAGCAATGGGGCATTGTTGAGGGTTGGGCTGGCGTTGTAGGGGCTGGAGGGCGATATCGCGGGGCAAGCCCGCTCCTACAGGGATCGCGTGTTCCTCTGTAGGAGCGGGCTTGCCCCGCGATGCTGTTGAGCGCCAGAATGGATCCCTTTCTGACAGGCGCTCCCCATGACCTGCTTCACCGAGCAGTCCCCATTGCGGCTCTACCAGCAGGCCATCGAACGTGACGGTTTCGTCAGCGACCCGGCCCAACTGCAGGCCGCCACCGCCCTGCAACGCTGCTTCGAATCCCTGCAACGGGGCGAGGTGGCGCAGGGGGTCTACCTCTGGGGACCGGTGGGACGCGGCAAGACCTGGCTGATGGACCAGTTCCACCGCTGCCTGCAGGTGCCCGCCCGGCGTCAGCATTTCCACCACTTCATGCGCTGGGTGCATCAGCGCCTGTTCCAGCTCAATGGCACCGCCGACCCCTTGCAGGCCCTGGCCCTGTCGCTGGCCGAAGAGATCCGGGTGCTGTGTTTCGATGAGCTGTTCGTCAATGACATCGGTGACGCGATCATCCTCGGGCGCCTGTTCCAGGTGCTGTTCGAGGCCGGGGTTGTGGTCGTCGCCACCTCCAACCAGCCGCCCGACCAGCTCTACCTCGATGGCTTCAACCGCGAGCGTTTCCTGCCGGCCATCGCCGCCATTGAGCAGCACATGCAGGTGCTGGCCGTAGCGGGCGAGCAGGATCATCGCTTGCACCCCGGGGTCGCACAGCAGCGTTACTGGGTGCAGGAGGCGAACGCGCTGGCCGGGGTGTTTGCCGAGCTGGGCAGTGGCTTGCCCGCCACCGATGAACCGCTGCTGATCGGCTCGCGCCAACTGGCCGTAGTGCAACGCTGCGACAAGGTGATCTGGTGCCGCTATGCCGATCTGTGCGAGCAACCTTTCGCCGCCATGGACTTCATGAGCCTGTGCGACAACTTCCAGGCCATCCTGCTGGGCGCAGTGCCGGCACTGGGCGCGCGCCAGCGTCCGGCGAAAATTGCCCGGGGCACCGAAGACGCTGCCACCCGGGTGGCGGCCGGGGACCGGGAGCTGCCGCAGCTGTCGGTGTTCGACGACAGCGTGCGGCGCTTCATCGCGTTGGTCGATGAATGCTACGACCGTCGGATCGCCCTGTACCTGGAAGCCGAGGTCGCCCTCGAAGCGCTCTACACTCAAGGGTATCTGGAGTTCCCGTTCCGGCGTACCCTGAGCCGCTTGCGGGAGATGCAACTGCAACGCTTCTGTTGAAGGAGTCGATCATGCAGCCGCTATCGCACCATTTGCTGACCATGGCCTACCACAACGGTTGGGCCAACCACAGGCTCTACAAGGCCTGCCTGCAACTGAGCCAGGATGAATTCGTGGCACCGCGCTGCAGCTTCTTCGGCTCGATCAAGGCGACCCTCAACCATATCCTCACGGTGGACTGGTTCTACCTCAATGCCCTGGAGTCCGAACAGCGTGGTGAGGCGCCGGAGGCCGACGGCGAGCACTTTTTCGAACCCCAGGAGCCCTTTGCCAGCTGTAGCGACCTCAAGGAAGAGCAGGCCCAGGCCGATCATCGGTTGATCGTTTATTGCAGCCAGTTGCACGATGAGCAGTTGCAGCGCTATGTGAGTGTCGTGCGGCCCGATTGGGTACAGCGCGAGCAGCGCCTGCGCCTGCTTTCGCACCTGTTCGAGCATCAGATCCACCATCGCGGGCAGGTGCACGCCATGCTCAGCGACACCTCGGTGCGGCCACCGCAGCTGGACGAGTTCTTCTGTGAGGAGGAAGCGCACCTGCGTGCCCAGGACTTTGCCGAGCTGGGCTGGACCGAGGCGCAGATCTGGGGACGCTAGGCACAGGTGGATCAGCGCTGCAGCCAGCCCAGGGTCACCAGGGCCAGGACCGCATAGCGTCCGGCCTTGGCCAGGGTCACCAGCAGCACGAAGCGCCAGAAGGGTTCGCGCATGATCCCGGCGATCAGGGTCAGTGGGTCGCCGATCACCGGCATCCAGCTCAACAGCAACGACCACTGGCCGTAGCGCTGGTAGCGTTGCTGGGCCTTGTCCAGCTGCGCCGGGGTGAAGGGAAACCAGCGCCGGTCACGCAAGTGTTCGATGCCGCGGCCCAGCAGCCAGTTGACGATCGAGCCCAGCACATTGCCGACGGTGGCGATCAAGAGCAGGCTCCAGACCGCCTCGGGGGTGTGCACCAGCAAGCCGACCAGCACGGCTTCCGATTGCAGCGGCAACAGCGTCGCCGCGCCAAAGGCGCTGAAGAACAGCGCCCATTCACTCAGCATCGGGGCTGATCAGTACGTGGCAACCACTTCGTCGCGCCCGTCGCGGGTCAGGCCGATGACCTCATAGGCATCCTTGTGATCGCCCATTTCCATGCCAGGCGAACCCATGGGCATGCCCGGCACGGCCAGGCCGCGCAGGTCATCGCGCTTGGCCAGCAGCTTGACCTGCTCGGCCGGCACATGGCCCTCGACGAACTTGCCGTCGATCACCCCGGTGTGGCACGACGCCAGGCGTGGGGCCACGCCCAGGCGCTGCTTGACCGCGCTCATGTTCGGCTCGACATGGTCGTTGACGGTGAAACCGTTGTCGCGCAGGTGGCTGATCCACTCCTTGCAGCAACCGCAATTGGGATCGCGGTACACGTCGATGGTCTCTGCGGCCTGGGCCAGGGTGCTCAGGGCCAGCAGGCCGAAGGCGACGATTTTCTTGCTCAGCATGGTGATTCTCCGATTCCAGAAACGCCCAGGGACGGCTCGAGTATCCAGCAGTAGGTCAGCACAATAGCGTAATTGCTCTACGGGCGCAGCGCGGTTTGTTGTCGCTTGCCGACATGTACCGAGCGGCGTACCCATGGATAATCAGGGTGGCGTTGACCGGGTTGCGCAGCCTGTCGTAGCCAGTCCGGTGACGAAGATGGGCTCGACATTAGCAAGCGACGACTGTCAGCAAACTGAGCTGCAGATTACAGATTTGTCAGCTGGCGCGGCCTGAAGCGGTTGAACCGCCGGTGGGCGCTTTTCGCCTGCCCCCTTCCTGCGTTAGCCTTGAGCGATACAGGCCATCGAGGGCGAGCAAGGAGTAACCATGGACAAAGTCATCGTGATCACCGGCGCAAGCCGCGGCATTGGCGCCGCCACCGCACGCCTGGCGGCCCGCGAAGGGTATCGCATCTGCATCAACTACCTGCGCGACGACGAGGCGGCCCAGCGGGTGCTGGCCGAGGTTCGTGAGCTGGGGGCCGAAGCCATTGCGGTCAAGGCCGATGTCAGTGTCGAGGACGAGATCGTGCAGTTGTTCCAGCGGGTCGACGCCGAGTTGGGGCCGGTCACCGCCCTGGTCAACAATGCCGGGACCATCGGCCACAAGAGCCGGGTCGAGGAAATGTCGGAGTTCCGCCTGCTCAAACTGATGAAAACCAACGTGGTCGGCCCGATGCTGTGCACCAAGCATGCGCTGCAGCGCATGTCGACCCGACACGGCGGGCGCGGTGGCAGCATCGTCAACGTGTCATCGGTCGCCGCCCGGCTGGGTTCGCCCAACGAGTATGTCGACTATGCCGCCTCCAAGGGCGCGCTGGACACCTTCACCCTGGGGCTGGCCAAGGAGGTCGCCGCTGAAGGCGTGCGGGTCAATGCCGTGCGGCCGGGTTACATCTTTACCGATTTCCATGCCCTGAGCGGTGATGCCGAGCGCGTCAGTAAACTCGAACCGGGCATCCCCATGGGGCGTGGCGGACAGGCCGAGGAAGTTGCCGAGGCGATCCTCTGGTTGCTGTCCGACAAGGCCTCCTATTCCACCGGCAGCTTCGTCGACCTGGGCGGCGGGCGCTAGAGCTGCAACGGCTCCGATCCTTCGAGCATTTGCGCGACCCGTTCGGTGAGGGCGTCGAAGCCGAAGGGCTTGGTCAGTACCCGGGTAGAGGCGTCGAACTGGACGTTGCCGAATACCGAGTGCTCGGCGTAACCGGTGATAAACAGCACTTTGAGGTCCGGTCGCAGTTTGCGGCCGGCACTGACCAATTGATTGCCGTTCATCCCCCCCGGCATGCCGACATCGCTGATCAGCAGGTCGACCACCCGGTCTTCCTGCAACGCCCGCAAGGCGCTATGGCCATCGCCGAACACCAGGGTGGTGTAGCCCAGGTCGTTGAGGACTTCGCCGACCAGCAGGCGAATGGTCGAATCATCGTCCACCAGCATCACGGTCCTGCCTTGCAGTGCGCGCGGTATGGGAGGGACGGGGGAGGACATCTCCGCCAGCATGGCGGCCAGGTTCATGCGCGGCAGGTACATGTGCACAGCCGTTCCCTGGCCCGGTTCCGACTGGATGCGTACCTGGCCACAGGATTGGCGCACGAAGCCATAGGCCATCGAGAGCCCCAGGCCCGTCCCCTGTCCGGGCGGTTTGGTGGTGAAAAACGGATCGAATGCCCGCGCCTGCACCTCGGCCGACATGCCGGTGCCGTTGTCCGAGACACTCAGGCACAGGTACTGCCCGGGCGCCATGTCCAGTGAGATCGCGGCCTGTTCGTCCACCTCGCGGTTACTGGTCTCGATGGTGATCCGCCCGCCCCGGGGCAGTGCATCACGGGCGTTGATACACAGGTTGAGCAGGGCGCTCTCCAGTTGCGGTGGATCGATGCAGGCACGCCACAGGTCGGCGTCGGTGAGCACCTTGACCTCGATCTGCGGGCCGACACTGCGACGGATCAGGTCGGCCATTGCCCGTACCAGCCGATTGACATCGGTGGGGCGGGGTTCCAGGGTCTGGCGCCGGGAGAAGGCCAGCAGCCGATGAATCAATGACGCGGCGCGGTTGGAGGCCTCTTCGGCGGTGGTGAGCAAGCGGTCCAGATCCCGGTAGCGGCCTTTGGCGATGTGGTTGCGGGCCATTTCCAGGGCGCCGAGGGTGCCGGTGAGCAGGTTGTTGAAGTCATGGGCAATACCGCCGGTCAGTTGGCCCACGGCCTCCATTTTCTGCGACTGGCGCAGTGCCGCTTCGGCCTTGTGCAGGCGCTCCTGTTCATGCACCCGCTCAGTGATGTCGTAGGCGAACAGGTAGGCACCGATCAGGCGGGCCTGGCTGTCGTGCAGGGCACTGAAGCGCATTTCGTAGTGGCGGGTCTGGTTGCCATTGCTGAACGCGGCGACCTCGACGAAGCGCTCCCCGGCCAGTGCGCGCGTCCATAGCGCCAGTATGCGCGCGCAATCCTCGGGGCGGTGGTGGATGCACTCGAGCAGTGCGTCGCCGACACTGGGCGTCACCTCGAGCATGCGCTGGAACTCTTCCCGGGCCGCGCTGTTGATTGCCAGCCAACGCATGTCACGGCCCATGACCTGGATCTGCGCCAGGGTGGCTTCGACGACGTCGGTGAGGATCTTGCGTTCGGCCACGGCCTGGGCAACGCGTTCTTCCAGGTCCTCGTTGAGCTGCTTGAGCGCGAACTCGGCGCGCTTGCGTGCGGTCGCGTCCTGGAACAGCACGGCCACCTGCTTGCGGCTGGCCGGCTCCATGCGAAAGGCGCAGATGTCCAGGTAGCGACCGGTCGCCACCAGTTCCTGCTCGAAGCGCACCGGCTGGCCGGTCAGCAGCACCGGGCCATAGCGGGCGATCCAGTCATCGGCTTCGGCGGGTACCATTTCCCGCAGCTTCTGCCCGACCACATTCTCGATGCCCGCATGCTTGGCGTAGGCGACGTTGGCTTCGATGTGGATGTAGTCACTGAGCGGGCCGTGGGGACCATCGAAGAACTCGATGATGCAAAACCCCTCGTCCATGGTCTCGAACAAAAAGCGATAACGCTGCTGGGTTTCGGCCAGGGCCTGGTCGACGGGCGGCTGCTGCGGGCCCTGTCGCTCGGCCAGTTGCGCCTTGAGCTGCTCATTGTCCTGTTGCAGCGCCCGCAGTTGTCGGCGCAGGGTCTGGAGTTCGCTCGGCGGCATGCTGGTGTTCCGGCCAGGGGGTCTCCAGAAAATGTAGCGTTCCCTGTAGCGATGGACAACTCGGGCGGACACTGAACGCTCAGAACGAACGCACGATCCTGCCCAGGGTTTCCATGGCCTTTTCCGACTGTTCGGTCCAGGGGCTGCCGTAGTTCAGGCGGATGCAGTTGCGAAAGCGCTGGGTCGGCGAAAAGATCGGCCCGGGCGCGATGCTGATGCCCTGGGCCAGGGCCATCTGGAACAGCTTGAGCGAGTCCATCTGCTCCGGCAGTTCCAGCCACAGGAAGTAGCCGCCCGCCGGATGGCTGACCCGGGTCTGCGCCGGAAAGTGGCGGGCGATGGCGGCGAGCATGGCGTTCTGCTGTTCTTCCAGGGCGTAGCGCAGCTTGCGCAGGTGACGGTCGTAGCCGCCGTGCTGCAGGTAGTCGGCGATCGCCGCCTGGGCCGGCATCGAGGCGCAGAGCGAGGTCATCAGTTTCAACCGTTCGATCTTCTGCGCGAAACGTCCCGCCGCCACCCAGCCGATCCGATAGCCGGGGGCCAGGCTCTTGGAGAAGGAGCCGCAGTGCATCACCAGACCGTCGGTGTCGAAGGCCTTGGCCGGCTTGGGCGCCTGTTGGGCGTAGTACAGCTCGGCATAGACGTCGTCTTCGATCAGCGGCACCTGATGCTGGCGCAGCAGTTCCACCAGTTGCTGCTTCTTTTCCTCCGGCATGCTGGCGCCCACCGGGTTCTGGAAGTTGGTCATGCACCACACGGCCTTGACCGGGTGCTTGGCCAGGGTCTGCGCCAGTACCCCCAGGTCGATGCCTTCGCGCGGGTGCACCGGGATTTCCACCGCCTTGAGTTTCAGGCGTTCGAGTACCTGCAGGCAGGCATAGAACGCCGGGGCCTCGATCGCCACCAGGTCACCCGGCTCGGTCACCGCCTGCAGGCACAGGTTCAGGGCCTCCAGCGCACCGTTGGTGATCAGCAGTTCCTCCATCGGCAGCATCAGCCCGCCGACCATGTAGCGCAGGGCAATCTGCCGGCGCAGTTGCGGATTGCCCGGCGACAGGTCGGTGACCACCATGCGCGGGTCCATCTCGCGGCTGGCGCTGGCCATGGAGCGGGCCAGGCGCGGCAGCGGGAACAGATGGGGGCTGGGGAAGGCCGAGCCGAAGGCGACGGTTTGTGGGTCCTTGATCGAGTCGAGGATCGAGAACACCAGCGCACTGACATCCACCTCGGTGGACTCGCTGGCCTGCTCGATGATCTGCGGTTCGTTGAACTGGCGCGGGGCATGGGCGTTGACGAAATAGCCCGAGCGCGGCCGTGCCCGGATCAGCCCGCGCCGTTCCAGCAAGTAGTAGGCCTGGAACACCGTGGACGGGCTGACCCCGTGGGTCTGGCTGGCATAGCGCACCGACGGCACTCGCTGGCCGGGGCCCAGGACCCCGGAGCGAATCAGTTCGGCAATGTCGTCGGCAAATTTTTCGTAGCGTTTCATCATGGCTCGGAACGTTTCGACTGCTGCAAAGTGTATGTGATCAACGGTTCAAAGGGGCGACAAAACGGCTGTGGGCGATCGTCGAGATACCCGGCTGGTCGCTGTCGATCACTTCGAAGGCCAGCTCCCGGGAACTGCTTTGGGCACGCTCGGCGAGCATCGCCACGGAGACCGGCATCTCACCCATTTCGCCGGCGGCCAGGGTGAATTCGGTCTTGCCGTGCAGCTCGAAGCCTTGGGCATCGACCAGGCGCAGGCGGTAATGCTGGGGCTGCTGGGTCTTGTTGATGACCTTGAGGGTGTAGATGTTCTCGATCTGACCCAGGTTGTTCTCGCGGAACAGGCCGCGGTCCTTGATCACATCCATCGACACCATGGGCCGCTGCTGCAGGGCGATGACCAGGGCACCGATCATTACCACCAGTACCGTGACGTAGCCGAGCAGGCGCGGGCGCAGCCAGTTGGTCTTGCCACCTTGCAGGTTATGCTCGGACTTGTAGCCGACCAGGCCACGGGCGTAGCCCATCTTGTCCATGATCGAATCACAGGCGTCGATGCAGGCCGCGCAGCCGATGCACTCCATCTGCAGGCCGTCGCGGATGTCGATGCCGGTGGGGCAGACCTGCACGCACATCTGGCAGTCGATGCAATCGCCCAGGCCCTTGGCCTTGTAGTCGCTGTCTTTCTTGCGCGGGCCGCGGGACTCGCCACGTGCCGGATCGTAGGCAATGGCCAGGGTGTCCTTGTCGAACATCACGCTCTGGAAGCGGGCGTAGGGGCACATGTGCATGCACACCGCTTCACGCAGCCAGCCGGCGTTGAGGTAGGTGGCGCCGGTGAAGAACAGGATCCAGAACAGGCTGATGCCGCCCAGTTGCAGGGTGAAGAGTTCTGCGGCCAACGGCCGGATCGGTGTGAAGTAACCGACGAAGGTCAGGCCGGTCAGCACGCTGATGGCCAGCCACAGGCTGTGCTTGGCCGAGCGCCGGGCCAGCTTGTTGAGGCTCCAGGGCGCGGCCGCGAGTTTGATCCGCTGGTTGCGGTCGCCTTCGGTGACCTTCTCGCACCACATGAAGATCCAGGTCCAGGAACTCTGCGGGCAGGTGTAGCCACACCAGACCCGGCCGGCGAACACGGTGATGGCGAACAGGCCGAAGGCACAGATGATCAGCAGGGCCGACAGCAGGATGAAGTCCTGGGGCCAGAAGGTCGCGCCAAAAATGTGGAACTTGCTGTCGGCCAGGTCCCACAGCACCGCCTGGCGACCGTTCCAGTCCAGCCAGACGGTGCCGAAGAACAGCAGGAACAGGAAACCCGCGCCAACCAGGCGCAGGTTGCGAAAAAAGCCGGTGAAGCTGCGGGTGTGGATCTGTCTGTCGCTGCTGGCGGCCTTCTTCTTGAGGGGGGAAGGCTCGGCTACTTCAACGATCTGGACGGGAATTCTATCGCTCATGGTTCGTCGCTCATCAGGCCTCGATCAGGCCAGAGCACTATGGCGCCCCATCTGTTTGCATAACAGGCTCAGGTATTTCGATAAAAACCGTATCAGATTAACGGTCCAGCCGGTGCAGGCCCCAGATTATCGAGCCTGGCGCGGTGCTTTCGAGAGGCCTGCGACCATCCACCGCACCCGCTACAGCCAGGGCGAGGGTGCACTTTTACCTGTGCCTGGCGGTCCATGCTTTAACAGCCCTGGATCGGGAGCACACCGATGGACGCCTGGTGGCATCAAGTCTGGTTGACCCTGGTGGCCGAGTTCGCCGACATTGAAGATGCCCGGCAACTGACCCAGGTGACGGTGCGGCTGCTGATGGCGGGCCTGCTCGGTGCGCTACTGGGCTTCGAGCGGGAGCTCAAGGGCAAGGCCGCCGGGGTGCGCACCCACATGCTGGTGGCCCTGGGCGCCGCCCTGTTCGTGCTGGTGCCGCGCATGGCCGGGGTCGACGATGCGGCCTTGAGCCGGGTGGTACAAGGCATCGTCGCCGGGATCGGGTTTCTGGGGGCGGGGACGATTCTCAAGGGCCGCAATCAGGAGGACGTCAGTCACGTCAAAGGCCTGACCACCGCTGCCGGGTTGTGGATGACGGCGGCCATTGGTGTAGCGGCAGGCATGGGGCGCGAGGCCACGGCGCTGATCAGCACGGTGCTGGCACTGCTGGTGCTGGGCGTGATGCCCTGGGTGGTGGACAGGCTGGAAAACGACAAGGATGAAAACGGGGAGGGCAGGAAGCACTGAGGGGAGCCGAAGCTCCCCTCAAAGATTGTTGCGTGCTCTTTTTTTGTTATTGGAGGGCGGCCTGTTGTTGTTTTTGGCGACCGTTGCCTCTGTGTCACTGGCGATCCCCATCCGGGATCAAGAGCAAACGTATTTTTTTGAGCGCGGATCTACCTTCATCATTGCTGATCCAACCGTGACAGGCGCTACCTTGGGGTAGTTTTATTGTTCTGTGTCAGGCTGCGGGGCACGCCCCGGGAAAGCACATTCTCTCCAAAAAAATCTGTTAGCTGCGTCTCTGCCGTGTTGTTTTTGTTATGTCAGAGTCGTTACGTCTTATTTTTATTGGGTGTGTCGTTGTTTTTATTGTTGTTGTACCAAAGATATAGCAGGTGCCGTGCCAACTTTTTAAAACTCAATAAAATCAACTGCTTAGCATTTTTGGTCAGACGGAGAGGCGGGAGAATTTGTCGATTTGTTTCCGTGTTACCCGGTTTTTTCCCGCAAAGTGCGGGGGCGGTAACACCCAGGCCGTCCCCTGGCTGTTACCGCCCGGGCTCATTGCGCGTTACGTGCCCGCGCCACCCGCGAGCCGCTGGCACGGTTGAGCACCTGGCTGATACGCAGGCCTGCCGCGATCAGCCGATCCAGGTCGATACCGGTGTCGATACCCAGGCCCTGGAGCATGTACAGCACGTCTTCGCTGGCGACGTTGCCGCTGGCGCCCTTGGCATAGGGGCAGCCGCCCAGGCCTGCGACCGAGCTGTCGAACACGCTGATGCCTTCCAGCAGGCTGGCATAGACGTTGGCCAGGGCCTGGCCGTAGGTGTCATGGAAGTGACCGGCCAGCTGGTTGCGCGGTACCTGGGCGGCCACCACCTCGAACAGGCGGCGGGTGGCGCCAGGGGTGCCGGTGCCGATGGTGTCGCCCAGGGACACTTCATAGCAGCCCATGTCGTACAGCTCGCGTGCTACCGGCGCGACCTGTTCGGCGCTGACCGCACCTTCATAGGGGCAACCCAGCACGCAGGACACGTAACCGCGCACGCGCACGCCATGGGCGCGGGCGGCGTCCATGATCGGCACGAAGCGTTGCAGGCTTTCACTGATCGAGCAGTTGATGTTGCGCTGGGAGAAGGCCTCCGAGGCTGCGGCGAACACCGCCACTTCCTTGACTCCGGCAGCCAGGGCGTCTTCAAAACCGCGCAGGTTCGGTGCCAGGGCGGCATAGGTGACGCCCGCCTTCTGCTGGATACCGGCGAAGACTTCAGCCGAGCCGGCCATCTGCGGCACCCACTTGGGCGAGACGAAACTGCCCACCTCTATATAGGACAGGCCCGCCGCCGTCAGGTCATCGACCAGTCGGACCTTGTCCGCCACGCTGATGGGCTGGGCTTCGTTCTGCAGGCCGTCGCGCGGGCCGACTTCGACCAGGCGAACTTCTTTAGGCAATGACATGGCGCGGTTCCTCAGGGCTCAAAGGCTGTTTTTCTGATTGTTCAAGGTGGCGGCCAGCGCTTGTTCACAGCGCTCTTCGGCGGTGTCGAGCTCCAGTTGCATCTGCTGGATATCGAGCAGTTGCTGTTCGAGCTGGGCGCGGCGTTCGGCAATTTTTGCCAGCATGCTGTGCAACTGCTTGAGGTTGCCGCTGGAAGGGTCGTAGAGTTCGATCAGTTCGCGGCATTCGGCCAGGGAAAAACCGATACGCTTGCCGCGCAGGATCAGCTTCAGGCTGACCTTGTCGCGGGCCGAATAGACACGCTCCAGGCCCCGGCGCTCAGGGCTGAGCAGGCCTTGCTCCTCATAGAAGCGGATGGCCCGGGTGGTGATGTCCAGTTCGCGGGACAGGTCGGAAATGCTGTAGGTCTGGCTGCTCATGGTCAGGCTCGGAAAGAGGGCATGAGCTAACCTAATTGCAGGTTGACGTATACGTCAAGCAGGATTGGCCAGCATTGCCCGCTACGCCGGCTCCCACAAAGGGCTACTGGTGTCTGATCCTGTGGGAGCAACTGTCTTTGTGGGAGCTGGCGCAGCCTGGCGGCAGCTCCCACAGATACCCTGCCGTCCGTGGGAGCTGGCGAAGCCTGCGATCGACTGCGTAGCAGTCGCAATCCGGCCACCTCATTGGGTCAGATGTACCGAGGCGGTCTGGTTTTACGGCCGCTTCACGCCCGATCGCAGCCTGGCGGCAGCTCCCACAGAGCCCGGGTCATGCCGGGAACCTTTGTGGGAGCCTGCGATCGAGTGCGTACCAGGCTTATGCCTCTGCTGCGGTCGCCCGTTCATCCTGCGCCACCACCGCCTGGCACAACTCGATAATCTGCTCGCGCATCCAGCGGTTGGCCGGATCCTGGTCGGTGCTTTCGTGCCAGTACAGATGGGTTTCCAGCGGCGGCACGTGGTTGACCGGCAGGCTCAGGTAATTCAGTTGGTGGCGGCGGGCGAAGCGCTCCGGCACGGTCATGACCATGTCGGTCTGCTGCAGCACTTGCGTGGCCATCAGGTAATGCTGCGAGCGCAGGGCGATCTTGCGCTGCACACCCATCTTGCCCAGCGCCAGGTCGACATAGCCCAGGCCGTTGCGCCGGCTGGAAATATGGATGTGGGTCAGGCCCAGGTAGTCCTCCAGGCTGAGGCTGTCCCTGGCCATCGGATGGCCCGGGCGCATGGCGCAGACGTACTGGTCTTGCATCAGTTTGACATGGCGCACCTGCGGGTCGGTGTTCAGCGGCGCATCGACGGCGAAATCCAGGCGCCCGGCGGCCAGTTCCTTGGTGGTTTCACGGCGCTTGCACAGGAAACTCTCGATGACCACCGCCGGCGCCAGGCGCCGCAGGCGCTGGAACAGCGGCGGCAGGATCACCGCCTCGGTCAGGTCGGTCATGCTGATGCGGAAGGTCTTGTTCGCCTGCAAGGGGTTGAAGATGCGGCTTTCCTGCACCGAGATGCGCAGCAGCGACAGGGCATTGCGCACGGGACCTATGATGTTCTGCGCCATGGGCGTGGGCACCATGCCCTGGGCCGTGCGCACGAACAGCGGGTCGTTGAAGGTTTCCCGCAGCCGCGCCAGGGCGTTGGACACCGCAGGCTGGGTAATGCCGACGATCTGCCCGGCCCGGGTCAGGTTGGCTTCGGTGTAGATCGCATCGAAGACGATGAACAGATTCAGGTCGACCTTGCTCAGGTTCATGGGCGCTGCTCTTGTTGGTGTTATAGGCGGATCATATATTGGTTATGAATGTTTATACACGCCGAGAATAGACTAGGTGGATTTTGCCGGCTGATCTAGGCTCTTCATCAGATCCTCTTTCCACTGAAGGTACTGCCCATGGATTTCGCCTATTCACCCAAGGTCCAGGCGTTGCGCGAACGTGTCACGGCGTTCATGGACGCCTATGTCTATCCCGCCGAGGCCGTGTTCGAGCGTCAGGTCGCCGAGGGTGACCGTTGGCAGCCGACCGCGATCATGGAAGAGCTCAAGGCGCGGGCCAGGGCCGAAGGGCTGTGGAACCTGTTCCTCCCCGAATCGGAGCTGGGCGCGGGCCTGACCAACCTGGAATACGCACCGCTGGCAGAAATCATGGGCCGCTCCTTGCTCGGCCCCGAGCCGTTCAACTGCTCGGCGCCAGACACCGGCAACATGGAAGTGCTGGTGCGCTATGGCAGCGAGGCGCAGAAGCGCCAGTGGCTGGAACCGCTGCTGCGTGGCGAGATCCGCTCGGCCTTTGCCATGACCGAGCCGGATGTGGCGTCCTCCGATGCCACCAACATGGCCGCCCGTGCCGTGCGTGACGGCGACGAGTGGGTGATCAACGGTCGCAAGTGGTGGACCTCCGGTGCCTGCGACCCGCGTTGCAAGATCATGATCTTCATGGGCCTGAGCAATCCGGACGGTCCGCGCCACCAGCAGCATTCGATGATCCTGGTGCCCACCGATACCCCTGGGGTGAAGATCGTTCGCCCGCTGCCGGTATTCGGTTACGACGATGCCCCCCATGGTCACGCCGAAGTGCTGTTCGAGAACGTACGGGTGCCTTACGAGAACGTGCTGCTGGGCGAGGGCCGTGGCTTCGAGATTGCCCAGGGGCGCCTTGGCCCTGGCCGCATCCACCACTGCATGCGCTCGATCGGCATGGCCGAGCGGGCCCTGGAACTGATGTGCAAGCGCTCGGTGGAGCGTACCGCCTTCGGCCGGCCGCTGGCGCGCCTGGGTGGTAACGTCGACAAGATCGCCGACTCGCGCATGGAAATCGACATGGCCCGCCTGCTGACCCTCAAGGCGGCCTACATGATGGACACTGTGGGTAACAAGGTGGCGCGCAGCGAAATCGCCCAGATCAAGGTGGTGGCGCCGAACGTGGCCCTGAAGGTGATCGACCGCGCCATCCAGATCCACGGTGGCGCCGGGGTCAGCGGCGACTTCCCGCTGGCCTACATGTATGCCATGCAGCGCACCCTGCGCCTGGCCGACGGCCCGGACGAAGTGCACCGGGCGGCGATCGGCAAGTATGAAATCGGCAAGTACGTGCCCAAGGAGATGCTGCGCAGCGGGCACTGATCCGTGCCCTGTACCCCTTCAGGCCCGCCCGTGCGGGCCTGATTCATTTGTGGCTGCTGGAACTGGCCGCCTGCTGCGGGCGGTCACGGGTGCGCAGCAGCGACAGCACCACGCCACCGCTCAACAGCCCCAGGGTCACGCCCAGCGACAGCAGCGCCGGTACCGCGCCGACCAGGCCGTGATAGAAGATCTTGGCGCCGATGAAAATCAGCACCAGGGCCAACGCATACTTGAGGTAGACGAAGCGGTGCATCAGCGCCGCGAGGGCGAAATACAGGGCGCGCAGGCCCAGAATCGCGAAGATGTTCGAGGTGTAGACGATGAACGGGTCCTGGGTGATGGCGAAGATCGCCGGCACGCTGTCGACGGCGAACACCAGGTCGGCCAGCTCGATCAGCACCAGCGCCAGGAACAGCGGCGTGGCGTACAGCATGGCCTTGTGCTGGCCGGCCGGTTTGAGCCGGACGAAAAAGTGCGGGCCGTGTATCTGCTCGCTGACCCGCAGGTGACTGCGCACGAAGCGCAGCACCGGGTTGTTGGCAAGGTCGGGGTGGGCTTCTTCCCGGGAAAACAGCATCTTCACCCCGGTGATCAGCAAGAAGGCGCCAAACAGGTAGAGGATCCAGGCGAATTCCCGGACCAGCGCACTGCCCACGCCAATCATGATCGCGCGCAGCACCACCACCCCGAGGATGCCCCAGAACAGTACCCGGTGCTGGTAGAGGCGGGGGATGGCGAAGTAGCTGAAGATCATCGCCATGACGAAGACGTTGTCCATGGACAACGACTGCTCGACCAGAAAACCTGTGTAGAACTCCAGGGCACTTTGCGCGCCCAGCTCGAACCACACCCAGACCCCGAACAGCACCCCGACGCTGAAATAGCCGCCGTACAACAGCAGGCTTTCGCGCATCTCGATGGTGTGGGCCTTGCGGTGCAGCACGCCGAGGTCGAGCACCAGCAGGGTCAGGACAATAGCGATGAAGGCCAGCCAGAACCAGGTGCTGGTGCCGAGAAATTCATTGTTGAGAAATGCCTGTAGAGCCGCCATGCGCCCCTCCTTGATTGTCGTCGTTGCCAACAAGCAACAGTGACTCCGACATGGCGGCTTGGCAGCCGTCAGAGGGGCCCGGCGTCACTAATGAAAGCCTAGACCCGATGACAGCCATCGCCCACACGAGGCTGTAACAAATGGTTGCGCGGGGCTTCAGTACACCCAGACTTCCACCCGCCGGTTGCGGATCCGGCCTTCTACGGCGCTATTGGTCGCCACCGGCAGTTCATCGCCAAGGCCCATGACTTCGCGTAACTCGACCCCGGACCTGGCCAGCTCGCGGCGCACCGCCATGGCCCGCAGGCGCGAGAGCAGGGCGGCGCGCTCGGGATCGTTCTTGGCATCGCCAAAGCCCACCAGCACCGCCCGTTGTTGCAGCTTGCCGTTGTGGCGCAGGAAGTCGGCCACCCGTTGCACGTCGCGCAGTGCCTTGCTGTCCAGGCTGGCATTGCCTTCCTGGAAGCGGAAGTTCACCGACAGGCGCTGGGCGTTGCGAGCCAGCGCCTGGTAACGCGCCGGCATGTCGTGCGCAGGCGCCACCTTGAGGACCTGGACCTGCTGGCCGACAAAACCGCTGCCGGTGACGATGGCCTGGCCTTGGGCGCTCTGGGCAAACTCCAGCAGGGCCCGTGCCCAGGGGTTGTTCTGATCCGGTGGCAGGTAGAAATACAGGCGTCGCGACAGTGGATAGTCTTCGCTGGCCACCCGTGCGGCGCTCGGCAGCATCGGCTTGGAGGCGCCATCGACGATGGCCAGGACCTTGGCCCCATGCACCGCCGCCAGGCTGCTGAAGCCGATGGCCTGGCGATCGTCCTGCACGGCGCGGGTCAGCTGTTCACCGGACTCGAAGCGCCGGGCGGAAGCGGCCAGGTCCTGGTCCGTGGGGTCGAGCACCAGCGCCTTGAAGGTTTCGAAGGTGCCGGAGCGATCGTCCCGGGCGTACAGGTGGATCGGCCCGCGGCCCAGGCCCAGCGCCTGCCAGTCGGTGATCCGGCCGGCAAAGACCTGGGCCAGTTGTTCGGTGCTCAGTTGTGGCAGGGGGTTGTCGGGGTGGACGATCACGGCAACACCGTCCAGGCCGATGACATGCTCGGCGGCAGCGCTGTTGAGGTCACCCAGCGCCTGCAGGTCATCCAGCTCGCTGGCCTTGATCGGCCGCGAGGCGGCTGCAAGGTCGGCCTGGCCTGCCTTGAGCGCGGCAAAGCCGGTGCTGGAACCGTGGGCGGCGATGTCGATGCGCAGCGGCTGGCCGGCGGCGTCCCGGGCCCGTACCTGGGTCTCGTTGCTGCGGTCGGTGGCCACGATCGAAACGTCGCTGGCGCCCCTGGCCTCCAGCAAGCCCTTGACCAGGGCCGGGGCCAGCACCGCGCCGATGGTGTTCGAACCCTGGATGCGCAGTTGTGCCGGGGTGTCGGCCCAGGCAAGGAGGGGACACAGGCTTAGCAGGAGCAGGCTGAGGTGGCGGAACATGCCGGCGGGCACTCGTCAGGCAAAGGATGTGCCGCACAATAAGACGGTTGGATGACCGTTGGATGACAGTGGTGGCTCACCCCTGGCCTGAGGTTTTTTGTGGGAGCAACGGTCTTGATTGCCTGACCGTGTAGCCGCTGCCGTCAGGCGGCGATCGGCCGTGAAACGGCCGTAAAACCTGCCCCCCGTTCCGTCAGAAGCAACGAGATGGCCGGGTTGCGACTGCTGCACAGTCGATCGCAGCCTCGTTCCTCGCCAGCTCCCACAGATCGCAGGCTTCGCCAGCTCCCACAGATCGCAGGCTTCGCCAGCTCCCACAGATCGCAGGCTTCGCCAGCTCCCACAGATTGCAGGCTTCGCCAGCTCCCACAAATCGCAGGTATTGCCAGCTCCTGCAAGGCAAGGCCAGGCGTTACGCCAGCTCCAGCCAGATCGGTGCGTGGTCCGATGGTTTCTCCATGGCCCGCAGGTCATAGTCGACGCCCGCGGCCTTGATCCGGTGCAGCAAGCCCTGGGAGGCCAGGATCAGGTCGATGCGCAGGCCGCGCTTGGGTTCGTCTTCAAAGCCGCGGCTGCGGTAGTCGAACCAGCTGAAACGATCGGCGACCTCCGGATGCAGGTGGCGGAAGCTGTCGACCAGGCCCCAGTTCTTCAGGCGTTCCATCCACTCGCGCTCTTCGGGCAGGAAGCTGCACTTGCCGGTCTTGAGCCAGCGCTTGGCGTTGTCGGCACCGATGCCGATGTCGCAGTCCTGGGGCGAGATGTTCACGTCACCCATCACCAGCAGTGGCTGGTCATTCTTGAACTCGGATTCCAGCAGGGCCTGCAGGTCGCTGTAGAAGCGCTGCTTGGCCGGGAACTTGGTGGGGTGGTCGCGGCTTTCGCCCTGGGGGAAGTAGCCGTTCATGATGGTCACCGGCGTGCCATCGGCGTCGGCGAAGGTGCCCCAGATGAAGCGACGCTGGGCGTCTTCCTCATCGGTGGCAAAACCCTTGTGCAGGGACAGTGGCGCCTGGCGCGAAAGCAGGGCGACACCGTAGTGGCCTTTTTGCCCGTGGAAGTGCACGTGGTAGCCCAGGGCCTGGATCTCGGCCAACGGGAACTGATCGTCGCTGACCTTGGTTTCCTGCAGGCCGATCACGTCCGGTTGGTGCTTTTCGATCAACGCCGCCAACTGATGGGGCCGGGCGCGCAGGCCGTTGATGTTGAACGAGACGATCTTCATGGCAGACACAATCCTGGTAAAACCCAGGATGCTAGCCGACATCGCCGCCTGCCACCAGCGTGGCGCGTCGCCGCGTCGGCTGCTAACGTGTTGTTCGGGGTGAACGTCGGCGCAACGTACACCTCACAGGCAATGAATGCCCATTTGCGGAGGTCCGCCAGCATGCCCGAATCGACTGCCGCCCCGGCCCAGGTCCGCCTGCTTGATGGCGGCTACAGCCGCGAGGCGCGTTCCTTGCTGTACCACGCCTATCGTCACGAGCCGACCTTTTCCTTCCTGTTCGAGGCCCAGCGCCCCGGCTATGACCAGCGCATCCGCGCCACGGTGCGCGAGCTGGTCAAGCAGCACTTTTTCCAGGAGCTGCCGGCACTGGGGTTACTGGTCGATGACCGTCTGATCGGTATCGCCCTGATCGCGCCGCCGCAGCGGCGCCTGGGGATCACCGAAAGCTGGGCCTGGCGCATGCGCATGGTGCTCAGTACCGGCTTTCGCTGCACCCGGCGTTACCTGGACTACCAGGCCGCGTTGATGACCTGCCTGCCGGGCGATGCGGTGCATGTGCTGCCGCTGTTGGGGATTCACCCGCAGTTCCAGGGCCGGCACTACGGTGAGCAATTGCTCCAGGCCGTGCACGACTGGTGTGCCGAAGACGAGCATTCCCAGGGCGTGGTGCTGGACACCGGAAATCCGTACTACCTGGACTTTTATCAACGCCAGGGGTATCAGGAAATTGGCGAAATCGCGGTAGGACCTGTTCGCGAGCACGTGTTTTTTCATCCCAATCCCCAGTCATCGCAACGTGCATCGGCCGTGCCTGCCTAACCGGCGGGAGCGCCTTGGGCTCCATGCTGGCGCCAAGCTCTGGTAGCATCCGCGCCTATGAAGTATTCAGGACGATTCACCTGCGGTTTGATTCTATGGATTGCCAGCATTGCCGCCCATGCGCAGAGCGAGCTGGTTGTACGCGTCAAACCTGCCAACAACGAACTCAAGGCCAACGTCGAAGGGTATATCGGCAGCCTTGGTAAACGCGATGAAGAGGCGCTGCTGCGCTTTAGCCGTGGCGCCGTGGAGCAGGCGCGCAAGGCGGCCCAGGCCCTGGGCTACTACCAGGCGCAGATCGACAGCGAGGTCAAACCGGCGACCAAGGCCGACAAGGGGCCGCAACTGGTCCTCAAGATCGACCCCGGCGAGCCGGTGCGGCTGCGCGATGTCACCATCCGCATCGACGGCCCGGCCAGCGAGATGAAGGCCTTTCGCATTCCCGACAGCAAGGCGCTGCGCCCGGGCGCAGTGCTCAACCACGGTCACTACGAAGACGCCAAGCGACTGATCCAGAACCAGGCCTCGCGCTATGGTTTTTTCAGCGGCCGCTTCGTGCGCCAGCGCCTGGCGGTCGACCCCATGGCCGGTGTGGCCGATATCGAACTCATTTATGACAGCGGCCCGCGCTATCGCCTGGGCAAGGTCAGCTTTGCCGGCGACACCCCGTTCGACGAGACCCTGCTGCAACGCATGGTGCCGTTCAAGCCCGATACTCCCTACGACTCCGAGCTGATCGCCGAGCTCAACAATGCCCTGCAGTCGAGTGGCTACTTCGAAGGCGTGCGTGTCGATGCCGCGCCCACGGCGGCCGTGGCGCAGAACATCCCGGTGGCCGTCCAGCTGCAGACCCGCAAGCCACGGACCATGGGCCTGGGCCTGGGCTTTTCCACCGACGTCGGCCCGCGCGGCAAGGCCAACTGGACCCGCCACTGGGTCAACCCCCAGGGCCACAGTTATGGCTGGGAAACCGAGCTGTCGGCGCCCCGGCAGAACGTCGGCCTGTGGTATGACATTCCCCTCGATCCGCCTTTGACCGACAAGCTACGTTTTGCCGGGGGCTACCAGAACGAGGAAATTGCCGGCACCGACACCTTGAGCAAGCTGCTCACCGTCGGCCCGGAATGGCACAGCAAACTGCCCAGTGGCTGGCAGCGGGTGGTGTCGCTCAAGTACCAGCGCGAAGAGTACAAGCTGGGCGATGATTCGGGCCTGAGCAACCTGTTGATGCCTGGCGTGAGCTATTCCTACCTGCGCAGCGACAACCGCATCGACCCGCACAACGGCTATCGCCTGCAGTTCGATGTGCAGGCGGCCAAGGAGGGGCTGGGCTCCGATACCAACCTGCTACGTGGCAACGTGGTACTCAAGGGCCTGACCACACTGGGTGAAAACCACCGTTTCCTGGGCCGCGTGCAGGTTGGCGGCAGCGCTACCGACGACTACCAGAGCTCGATACCGCCGTCGCTGCGCTTCTTCGCCGGTGGTGACCAAAGCGTGCGTGGCTACGACTACCAGAGCCTGTCGCCGAAAAACTCCGATGGCGACCGTATCGGTGGTCGTTACCTGGTGGCCGGCAGTGTCGAGTACCAGTATGAAGTCGTGGAAAAGTGGCGGGTGGCGACCTTCGTCGACCAGGGCAACTCCTTCAACGACCTGGAGTTTCCAAGCCTCAAGACCGGCGTCGGTATCGGCGTGCGCTGGGTCTCTCCGGTGGGACCGCTGCGTCTGGATCTGGCCCATGCGCTGGATGACGACGGCGGGTTCCGTCTGCACTTTTCCATGGGGCCTGAACTGTGAGTCGCGTTTTCAAGATTATCCTCGGCGGCCTGCTGGCGCTGTTGCTGTTGCTGGTGCTCGGCGTGGGCCTGCTGCTTGGCACCCAGGCGGGAAGCCGTTGGGCGTTGGGACAGGTGCCAGGCTTGCAGCTTGAGGACTTCCAGGGACGTCTGGGCGGCGAATGGCAGGCCGGGCGAGTGTTGTGGGAGCAGGGCGGTGATCGGGTCGAGCTGGTTGCGCCGGTATTCGCCTGGTCGCCTGCCTGCCTGCTGCGCATGACCTTGTGCATCGGACGACTGCAGGCCGATCAGGTCAACCTGGCCTTTGCCCCCGGCGAGCCGGTGGCCGATAGCGGGCCGTTGCAGTTGCCCGCCCTGAAACTGCCGCTGGCGATCGAGCTGGGTGACGTGCGGGTAGGGCATCTGCGCCTGGACGGTGCCGAACAGCTGAGTCAGGTGCAGCTGGCGGCTCACTGGACGGTCGACGGGCTGAAGATCGACAGCCTGCAGGTGCAGCGCGACGATGTGCGCCTGTCCTTGCAAGGGCTGCTCAAGCCTGAAGGCGACTGGCCGCTGCAAGCCCAGGGGCAGGTGCAGCTGCCTCAGGTAGATGGCCAGGCATGGCAGCTGGCGTTGCAGGTCAAGGGCGAGCTGCAGAAGACCCTCAAGCTCAGCGCCGACAGCAGCGGCTACCTCAATGCCCGGCTCAGCGGCGAATTACAGGCCCTGGCCGATGACTTGCCGGCCAAGGTGCAGATTCATGCCGATGCGTTCAAACCCGCTGCCGACCTGCCCGACACCTTGCAACTGAATGCGCTCGACCTGAGTGCCACGGGCAACCTGAAACAGGGTTACCAGTTGCAGGGTTCGGCCAGCCTGCCGGCCGAGCACGAGCCGGTGGCGCTGAACCTGCAAGGTCGGGTCGATGCCAAGGGCGCCCAGTTGAGCGCCCTGGACCTCAGCGCCGCTGCGGACAAGTACCTCAAACTCACCGCCAGCGCCGACTGGCAGCAGGGCCTGGGCGCCGAGGCGAGCGTCGACTGGCTGGACTTCCCCTGGTTGCGTCTGTACCCGCTGGAGCAGGCGCCACAGGTCACCTTGCGTCGTTTCAACGGCCAGGTGAGCTACCGCGACGGCAACTACCAGGGCCAGTTCAAGGGTGACCTGGACGGCCCGGCCGGTGCCTTCAGCCTGGGCAGCCCGTTCAACGGCAACCTTGCGCAGATCACCTTGCCTCAGCTGGTCCTCAACGCCGGCCAGGGCAAGGCTGCCGGCAGTGTCAGTGTGCAGTTCGCCGACGCCATTGCCTGGGACGCCGCCCTGGAGCTGTCGGCGCTCAATCCGGCCTATTGGCTGGCCGAGCTGCCGGGCACCCTGGCAGGCCCGCTGCGCAGCAAGGGGCAGATGAAAAATGGCGAGTTGAGCCTGGAGGCCGACCTCGACCTCAAGGGGCGCCTGCGCGGCCAGACCGCCGTGCTCAAGGCCGTCGCCCAGGGCGCCGGGCAGAACTGGACCCTGGGCACCCTGGACATCCGCCTGGGTGACAACCGCATCAATGGCAGCGGCAGCCTGCAGCAGCGTCTGGCCGGTCAGCTGGACCTCAACCTGCCGCGACTCGGCCAGCTGTGGCCGCACCTGCGCGGTCAGCTCAAGGGCAAGCTTGAGGTGGCCGGTACTCTGGACGCGCCGCAAGGCACACTCACCGTGCAAGGCCAGCAACTGGTCCAGGCTGACAATCACCTGCAACGCCTGACCCTGGATGCGCGGCTGGACGCTGCCCAGCGTGCGCTGATCGAATTGCAGGCAAGCGGTATCGAGCTGGGCGATACCCGCCTGGGCGTACTCACCGCCAAAGGTCAGGGCGATATTCGCCAGCAGCAGCTGGACCTGGCTCTGGACGGGCCACAGTTGAAGCTCGACCTGGGCCTGGACGGGAAACTGGACAAGGGCAACTGGCGTGGGCGCCTGGCCAGCGGCCAGATCCAGGCCGGCGGCCAGGACTGGCGCTTGCAGGCGCCGGCCAAACTGCAGCGCCTGGCCAGCGGGCAGCTGGATTTCGGAGCTCACTGCTGGCGCTCGGGGCAGGCCAGCCTGTGCGGCGAGGACCAGCGCCTGGCGCCCGAGCCCCGCCTGCGCTATCACCTCAAGCAGTTCCCGCTGCAGAGCCTGGCGCAGTGGCTACCCAAGGATTTTGCCTGGCAAGGGCTGCTCAATGCCGACATCAACCTCGATGTACCGGCCAGCGGCCCCAAGGGCACGGTGGTGGTCGATGCCAGCGGTGGCGTGCTGCGCTTGCGCGAGAAGGACCAGTGGCTGGACTTCCCCTACCAGACCCTGCGCCTGGAAAGCACCCTGGCGCCACGCCGGATCGACACCCGCCTGGATTTTCGCGGTGCACGCCTGGGCGAACTGGCACTGGTCACCCGGCTCGATCCGGTGGCGCGCAACAAGCCGCTGTCCGGCGATTTCCGCCTCAGTGGCCTGGACCTGGCCATTGCCCGTCCCTTCGCGCCGATGGTCGAGCGTCTGAACGGTCAACTCAATGGCAGTGGGCAGTTGTCCGGTACCCTGCTGGAACCGCAGGTCAACGGCCGCCTGAACCTGACGGGGGGAGAGGTCAGTGGCGCCGAGCTGCCGATCAGCCTGAAGGACCTGAACCTGCAGGCGCTGATCGCCGGCGAGCAGGTGCAGCTCAGCGGCGCCTGGAAAAGCGGCGAGGCCGGGCAGGGTAGCTTGCACGGCCATATCGGCTGGGGCCAGGCCCTGGCCATGGATCTGCAGTTGCAGGGCCAGCGCCTGCCGGTCATCGTCGAGCCCTATGCAAACCTGGAGATGGCGCCGCACCTGAAAATCAGCCTGGTCGACGACAAACTGGCGGTGACCGGCAAGGTGCTGCTGCCCAAGGGCAAGATCACCGTGCGCGAGCTGCCACCTTCGACCGTCAAGGTCTCCGATGACACGGTGATCGTCGGCCACCAGACCGAGGAGGGCAAGGCACCCATGGCGGTGGCCATGGACATCGATGTCGAGGTGGGCCAGGAAAAACTGTCGTTCAGCGGCTTCGGCCTGACCGCCAACCTGCTGGGGCATGTGCACATTGGCGACAACCTCGATACCCGGGGTGAGCTGAGCCTGGCCGACGGTCGCTACCGCGCCTACGGCCAGCGCCTGACCATTCGCCGTGCCCGCTTGCTGTTTGCCGGGCCCATCGACCAGCCTTACCTGGATATCGAGGCCATCCGCCAGACCGATGACGTGATTGCCGGCATCCGCCTGAGCGGCAGCGCCGAGCAGCCCACCACCCAGGTGTTCTCGGAACCTGCCATGAGCCAGGAGCAGGCGCTGTCCTACCTGGTACTGGGGCGTCCGCTGGGCACTACCGGCGAGGACAACAACATGCTGGCCGAGGCCGCCCTGGGCCTGGGCCTGGCCGGTAGCGCCGGGATTACCGGCAGCCTGGCGTCGAGCCTGGGCATCGATGACTTCCAGCTCGATACCCAGGGCAGTGGCACCACCACCAGTGTGGTGGCCAGCGGCAATCTGACCGAGCGCTTGAGCCTGCGCTATGGCGTGGGAGTGTTCGAACCGGTCAACACGGTTGCCTTGCGCTACAAGTTGAGCAAGAAGGTCTACCTGGAAGCGGCCAGTGGATTGGCAAGCTCGCTGGATATTTTCTACAAGCGGGATTTCTGATCACGTCTGTCGAGGGAGGGGCTGGCTGGATCCGTGGCTGGCCTGGCCCTTGACGTCGAGCTTGAAGCGCCCCCAGCCCAGGGGGCGCCAGGGTGATTGGCTCAAGCCGTGGAACCTGGGTGCGGGTGCGATTCCAGCCGGCGGATGTTGCCGATCTGGCGCAGGCTCAAACCGTACTTGTTGGCCAGCACACTGCGTGAAAGACCTTCAGCGCTTTCCTGTTGGATCTGTTGATTGCGCAACTGGCGAAGAAAGTGATCGGCCTTGGGGATCTCCAGGGCCATGCCGGCAAACCGTTTGATCAGCGCATCGAGGGCCTGGGGCGGCAGCACCTCGGCCAGGCCCGTGCGTTCGCGATGCTTGGGAATGTATTTGGGACGACCGCCGAAGGCGCAGGTCAGGTTGTAGGCGTTTTCGATACCCAGGCATTCGATGAGCATCTGCAGCGAATGGGGCAACTGGTGGATGTCGATTCGTTCGAGGTCGCGCAGTTCCATGGTGACTTCCTTGTAGAGGATGGCTTGACACTGCAATGGTTGAACATCCGGGCGGGTCGCAACAGGCTGCAAGCGCGGCAGGAACGGTGGGTATCGGCCATGTGGTGTGTAGGCAACCTGGACCGGAACCTTGGGAAAACCGTAAAAGATTCGCCCAGGCCCCTTGTATTACCGTGATTGCCAGGATCATCGAGGTGCAAGGTCGGGCAACCCATGCTCAATGACAGGGGCGGGCGCTGACAGGCTCAGGGCAACGGTGGGCAGTCCATCGGGGGAAGTTGAAACGCCATGGTTTCAGCTGCAAGGACGGGGCAGAAGGAGGAAATTGTCCGCGCGCGCCCGGCTGCGTTGTATGATGCGCCCGGGTCGTTCCGGACCTTTATCCCGTTGTCGCAAGGAAATACCAATGACTCAAGGTCAACGTTTGAAATACTCCCTACTGATCGCTTTGGCGGTGCTGGCGATCATGCTCGGCCTGTCCTACTTGCAGAAACAGGGCGTCATCACTGAGCAGGTGTTCCAGTACATCGCCATCGCCATCGCCGTGGTGGTCGTGGTGATCAACGGCATCATGCGCCGCAAGGTCAAGTTCTGAGGCGCACCGCGCGGCCGGCAGGTGCCGGCCTTGCGCCTAGCATGAGCTGGCCTGGGCCAGAATGCTGCGGGCCTCGGGGTTGAGGCTGTAGCACTTGTCGTTGCCCAGGCTGATCACGCCTTCGGCGCACAAACGCTTGAGCACTTCGCGAACGCTGAGGAACGACAGCGGGATATCCAGCTGTTCAAGCTGGCTGTGGATCCCGCGCACACCGATGCTGCGGCCCTCCCGGTCGGCTACGTGCAAGGCGTCGATGACCTTGAGGCGGATCAGGCTGGTACGCAGCCCGTAACACCTGAGCAGTTCGCGAATATGCTCATTACCCGGGCGCTCGCTGTCGCCGCCGTGGGCTTTTGCCGTCAGGGCTTGCCGAGGTTTTCGCTCGAGCCTGCTGGCGATCATCGCCTGTTGCTGGTTGTGCATGTGCATGCTCCCTTCCGTGGCCAGTCCATTTACCATCAAGTTTGATGCCTTCACCCTATAAGACGAATGAGACGGGCAAAACTGCAGTGCCTGGCGAAAAAAAATCTCGGGTCACTCAGGTAAAGACGTTTCGACCCCTTCTTTGGCGTAAATTTATCCCGCGTGCTTCGTTCAATCAGGATCAACCCTGATTGCTGCAGGAGTACCCGTGAGCAAACCCCGTCCCCTGGCCTGCATCTGTCTGGCCGGCCTGCTGTGCGCTTTCAGTCTTCCCGCCCAGGCCCGTGCCGATGCCAGTGAGGCCAGCGCCGAAATCCGTCGCACCAGTTTTGGCGTCCCCCATATCCTGGCCAGGGATGAACAGGGCCTGGGCTACGGTATCGGTTACGCCTATGCCCAGGACAACCTGTGTCTGTTGGCCAATGAAGTGGTCACGGTCAATGCCGAACGTTCACGCTACTTCGGCCCCGACCAGCTGACCGTCGAGCAGCGCAAGAACCTGGTCAGCGACCTGTTCTTCAGCTGGCTGAATACGCCTGCCGCGGTGGCCGGCTTCTGGCAGGCGCAACCGGCCCAGGTACAGGCGCTGCTGGAGGGCTACGCCAAGGGATACAACCGGGCGCTGGCCGAACGCAGGGCCCGGGGGCCGGGCGCCGAGTGCCTGGATGCGCAGTGGTTGCGAGCGATCACCCCCCAGGACCTGGTCAAGCTGACCCGCCGCCTGCTGGTCGAAGGTGGCGTGGGGCAATTCGCCGAGGCGCTGGCAGGTGCAGTGCCGCCCAATGCCGTAGCCAGCCTGGCGCTGGACATGAGCGTCGCCCAGGCGCGCCAGGACAACTTCGCCCTGGAGCGCGGCAGCAACGCGGTGGCTGTCGGCCGCGAGCGATCGGCCAGCGGACGCGGCATGTTGCTGGCCAACCCGCACTTCCCGTGGTTCGGCGGCATGCGCTTTTACCAGATGCAACTGACCGTGCCCGGCAAGCTGGACGTCATGGGCGCCGCGCTGCCCGGGCTGCCGCTGATCAACATCGGCTTCAACCGTCACCTGGCCTGGACTCATACGGTGGATAGCTCCCGACATTTCACCCTGTACCGGCTCGAACTCGATCCCAAGGACCCGACCCGCTACCTGCTCGATGGCAAGTCGTTGCCAATGACCCGCCAGGCCGTGACGGTGACGGTCAAGGGCGAGGACGGCAAGCACTCGACGGTCAGCCGTGATGTCTACAGCTCGGTGTTCGGCCCGGTGGTGCAATGGCCAGGCAAGCTGGACTGGAACACGCAGCACGCCTACAGCCTGCGCGATGCCAACCTGGACAACACCCGGGTCTTGCAGCAGTGGTACCGCATGAACCAGGCCGACAGCCTCAAGGCACTGCAGGATTCGGTGCAGCAGCTACAGGGCATTCCCTGGGTCAACACCCTGGCGGTGGATGCCGGGGGCGACACCTTGTACCTGAACCAGTCGGTGGTGCCCTATGTGGATGCCGCCTTGCTGGCCCAGTGCAGCGATCCGGCCGCCGGGCAGGAGCTGATTGTGCTCGATGGATCGCGTAGCGCCTGCAACTGGAAAGTCGACCCGCGCGCTGCCCAGCCGGGTATTTTCCCAGCACGGATGCAACCCAGCCTGAGTCGTGCCGACTTCATCCAGCATGCCAACGACTCGGCCTGGATGGTCAACCCGGCGCAGCCCCTGCGCGGCTTTTCACCGCTGATCAGCCGTGACGACCAACCCCTGGGGCCACGCAGCCGCTTCGCCCTGCAGCGCCTGGCGCAAGGCGGCAAACTGACCGGTGCCGACCTGCAGCAGATGGTCATGGACAACCAGGTGTACCTGGCCGAGTTGCTGATGCCGGATATACGTCAATGGTGTGGCGTCCAGGCGTCCGATGCCCGGCTGAGCGCGCTGTGCGACAGCCTGAAGGCCTGGAATGGGCGTGCGGACCTGGACAGCGGTATTGGCCTGGTGCATTTCCAGAACATCGTGCAAACCCTGCTCAAGCGCCCGGATATCTGGCGCGTGGCGTTCGATCCGCAGGATCCGCAGCACACGCCCCGTGGGCTGGCGGTCGAACGTGTGGAGGTGGCGGCAGCGCTCAAGGACGCGGCGCTGGCCTCCAAGGCCCAGGTGGAAAAGGCCGGCCTTGGCGCCGATGTGCGCTGGGGGCAGATCCAGCAGGCCGCCGATGGCACGCCGATTCACGGCGGCCCCGCGGCCCTGGGTGTCTACAACGCGATCCAGAGTGTGCCGAGCGCTGGGGGCAAGCGCCTGGTGGTCAGTGGCACCAGTTACCTGCAGTTGGTGACCTTCGATGACAAGGGGCCACAGGCCTTGGGGTTGCTGGCGTTCTCGGCGTCCAGCGAAGCGGGGTCGGCCCATGCCGGGGACCAGACCCGTGCCTTCTCGGCCAAGCAATGGCATGTGATTCCGTTCACCGACGCGCAGATCAAGGCGGATCCGCAGTATCACCTGCAGGTGATTCGTGAGGTGGATAGGCCGGCGGTGGCGACTGCGCCTTGAGCTGCAGGCCTCTTCGCGGGGCAAGCCCGCTCCCACTGGCGATGTAGGCACCTGTAGGAGCGGGCTTGCCCCGCGATCACTGCACCAGTTCGCGCAACAACAAGCCATACCCCAGGTCCACCTGCTCAGGGATCGGCAGGTAGACCGTATGCCCATCCCCCGGCGCCACGTCGATCGCCGCACCCTGGTGATCGCGCAGTTGATGCAGGTCGAAGTGGTAGTTGCCCCGTGGCGTCATCAACTCCAGGTGATCGCCCAGGGCAAAGCGGTTCTTGACCCGCACTTCGGCCAGGCCATCGACCCGTTCACCGGTCAGCTCACCGACGAACTGCTGGCGATCCGAAACGGAGTTGCCGCGCTGGTAGTTCTGGTATTCGTCGTGCACGTGACGGCGCAGGAAACCTTCGGTATAGCCGCGCTGGGCCAGGGATTCGAGGTTGAGCATCAGGCTGCGGTCGAACTCGCGGCCGGCCACGGCATCATCGATTGCCTGGCGATAGGCCTGGGTGGTGCGCGCGCAGTAGAAGTGCGACTTGGTCCGTCCTTCGATCTTCAGCGAGTGCACGCCCATGCGCGTCAGCCGCTCGACATGCTGCACGGCGCGCAGGTCCTTGGCGTTCATGATGTAGGTGCCGTGCTCGTCTTCGAAGGCCGGCATGTCTTCGTCCGGGCGGCTGCTTTCCTGCAGCAGGAACACCTGGTCGGTGGGGGCACCGATGCCCAGGGTCGGCTGCACTTCGCGCACGATGTCGCCGCTGGCATCTTCAGTGGCCGGCGTGGCGCTGTATTTCCAGCGGCAGGCATTGGTGCAGCTGCCCTGGTTGGCGTCGCGACGGTTGAGGTAGCCCGAGAGCAGGCAGCGACCGGAATAGGCCATGCACAGCGCGCCATGGACAAACACCTCCAGCTCCATCTGCGGCACCTGCTGGCGGATCTCCTCGATCTCTTCGAGCGACAGCTCGCGGGACAGGATCACCCGGCTCAAGCCCTGGCTGCGCCAGAACTCGACACTGGCCCAGTTCACCGTGTTGGCCTGCACCGACAAGTGGATGGGCATCTGCGGAAAATGCTGGCGTACCAGCATGATCAGTCCGGGATCGGACATGATCAGCGCATCGGGGGCCATTTCGATCACCGGCGCCAGGTCCTTGAGGAAGGTCTTGAGCTTGGCGTTGTGCGGGGCGATGTTGACCACCACGTAGAAGCGCTTGCCCTGGGCTTGCGCTTCCTTGATGCCCAGGGCCAGGTTGGCATGGTCGAATTCATTGTTGCGCACCCGCAGGCTGTAGCGCGGCTGGCCGGCGTAGACCGCATCGGCGCCATAGGCGAAGGCGTAGCGCATGTTCTTCAGGGTGCCGGCAGGGGCGAGCAGTTCAGGTTTGGCTGGCTGGGTCATGATCGGGTCGCGGCAAAAGGCGCGGATGCTACCGCTGTCGCGGCGCGCTGTTATTGATCTGGGTCAAGGGCACTTTTGCCCGTGCGCCGGGCACTAATGTTGAGAGCCGCCAAGGAGCCGCCCATGAGCGAGACCGTCCAGCAACACAAGGCCCTGCTTCTGTTACTGACCCTGGTGACCCTGGCGTTCATCTGGATCCTGCTGCCGTACTACGGCGCTGTGTTCTGGGCCGTGACCCTCGGCATCCTCTTCGCCCCCCTGCAGCAACGCCTGTTGCTGCGCCTGGGTTGGCGCCGTAACCTGGCGGCCGGAGCGACCCTGCTGGTGTGCCTGGTGATCGCCATCCTGCCGGTGATCGTCATCAGCACCTTGCTGGTGCAGGAAGGCGCGGCCCTGTACAAGAGCATCGAGGGCGGCCAACTGGACATTGCCGGCTACATCGAGCGTTTCAAGGACATGCTGCCGGCCTTTGTCCAGAATGGCCTGGAGCGCATGGGCATCGGCAACCTGGAGGGCCTGCGCGACAAGATCGCCAAAAGCGCAGTGCAGGGCAGCCAGTTCTTCGCAAGCCAGGCCTTCAGCTTCGGCCAGGGCACGTTCGACCTGCTGGTGAGCTTCGGCGCGATGCTGTACCTGCTGTTCTTCTTTCTGCGCGACGGCGCGGAACTTGCCCGCAAAGTCCGCACTGCGCTGCCGCTGGCCGAGCAGCAGAAGCGACGCCTACAGCTGAAGTTCAACCGGGTGGTGCGGGCCACGGTCAAGGGCAATCTGGTGGTGGCGGTGACCCAGGGCGCGCTGGGCGGGGTTATCTTCGGCCTGCTCGGCATTCCCGGCCCGCTGGTCTGGGCGGTGCTGATGGCCTTTTTGTCGCTGCTGCCTGCGGTGGGGGCGGGGATTGTCTGGGCGCCGGTGGCCCTCTACTTCCTGGCCACCGGCGCGATCTGGCAAGGCGTGGTGCTGGCGGCGTTCGGGGTGTTCGTCATCGGCCTGGTGGACAACCTGCTGCGACCGATCCTGGTGGGCAAGGACACGAAAATGCCCGATTACCTGGTGCTGATCTCCACCCTGGGCGGGCTGGCGGTGTTCGGCCTCAACGGCTTCGTGATCGGGCCGTTGATCGCCGCGCTGTTCATCTCCAGCTGGGCGATCTTCGTCTCGACCAAACCGCAGGTGCAGCTGCCCAGCTAGCGGAAGCTGTAGGAGACCCCGGCATAGACGGCAAAGCCTTCGCCCGGGGTCGAACGGGCAATGTCCTGGCCCTTGTCGTTGTAGCCCGGGGTGACGGTGGCGGCGTAGCGCTTGTTGGTCAGGTTGCGCAGGTCGAGCCAGGTCTGCCAGTCCTGTTTCGGCGAGTTGTAGCCCAGCGTGGCGCCGAGCAGCGCGTAGGCGTCGGCCGGGTAGCTGTTGGCATAGTCGACCTGGACCTTGGACGCCATCTGGGTGTTGAGCCCGGCGTACAGGCCGCTGGGCAGGTCGAAGCGCAATTCGGCCTGGTAGTAGTGCATGGGGATGCCGGGCAGGCGGTTGTCGCCGAAGGTATCGTCGTCGCGATAGTGGAAGTCGCTGAAGGTGTAGGCCTGGCGCAACGACAGCCTGCCGACGGTCGAGCGCTCCCAGAGCAAGGTATCGAGGCCGGCTTCGACACCCTGGTGGACGGTGGGGCTGGCGTTGAATTCGGCGGCGGGGAGGCCCGGGACGATTTCGACGGCAAGCAGTTCGTGGCGGACATCGGCGTAGTACCAGGCCAGGTCCCAGCGACCGATTGCCGAGTCGCCCCGGGCGCCCAGCTCCAGGGTGGTGGCGGTCTGGTTTTGCATCTCGATCGGTTGGGTCTGCAGGCCATTGACCGCAGGCGAGCTCCAGATCAACGCCCAGGGATGCGGTGGTTCCACCGAGCGACTGAGGTTGCCATACAGCTGCAGGCTCGGGCTCAGGTCATAGCGCAGGCCCAGGCGTGGCGCGTAGTCCCAGTCATGCTGGCTGACCTTGCCGCCCGTTGCCGGGTAGGTCACTTCACTTTCGCGGCGGGTGTAGATCATTGCCAGGCCGCTGGTCAGCCACAGGTCGGGAATCAGCTCCAGCTCGTTGCCGACATGCACGACGCTGTCCGAGCCCTGGTAGCTGAAGTCGCGGGTCCGGGTGCCCACGGGCATGTCGGGCCGCGACTGCACGCGGACAAACTCCGAGGCGCCACTGTTGGGCAGATGCTTGGTAGTCCGCCAACCGACCGTGGTCTTGCTTTCGTGGCCGAACAGCGTGTCGCGGCGGAAATAGTTCAGGGTGCCGCTGACATCGGTATAGGCAACCTTCAGGCGATTGGCACCCTCGCGCAGGTCCATCGGGTAGTCGTGGTAGACCAGCCCGGCCTCCAGGCTCGAATCGTCGTCCAGGTAGAAGGTGGTCTTGTTGCCCAGCCAGGTACTGCCCGGTTGCGGGCGGCTGGCATCGCGGCTCAGGTACAGCGGGTTGGCTGCGCGCGGGTCATGCTCGATCTGTGCCTTGGTCAGGCGTCCGGCCAGGTCGTTCTCGGTTTCCCGGTAGCGCAGGTAGAAGCGGGTTTCCAGGTTGGGGTTGAAGCGATAGCCGACATTGGCGGCGATGCCCTTGCTGCTGCCGCTGCTGTGCTCCTGGTAGCCGTCGTACTCCGAATCGGTCAGGGCCAGGTAGTAGTCCAGGTCGCCCAGCACCTGGCCCGAGCTGATCTGGCGCTTGGCGTAACCGTGGCTGCCCAGTTCATAGCGCACCTGCAAAGGCGCGGCGTCACGGCCGGTGTGGGTGATGTAGTCGATGGCACCACCCAGGGCCAGGGCGCCCCGGTCAAAGCCGTTGGCGCCGCGCAACACTTCGGCGCGACTCAGCCACAGGGGTTCGAACAGCTCATAGGGGGTGCCACCGGGGCCGGTCAGCGGCAGGCCGTCGAACATGGTGTACACCCCGGAGCCGTGGCTGCCCGGCGCACGGTTGATGCCCGAGCCGCGGATCGACAGCTTGATGCCGTCGTTGCCGGCGGACTGGGCGAACACGCCGGGCTGGTAGGCGAGTACATCCTGGTTGCTGGCGACCCGGCCTTGTTCTACCCGTTGCATGTCGATCAGGTTGCTGGCGCCGGGTATCTGCTGCAAGCGTTCGCGGGCGTCTTGCAGCTCGCTCTGCTCCTGTTCCTGGATCAAGACCTGATCCAGTTCAATACCATCACTGGCCTGGACTGAAGCAGCGCAGGAAATCAACAAGGCAAGGGAAGAGCGGGGCAGGGTGGGGCGCATCGAGGGGGTTCCGGGACTGAGAGCGGGAATCAGACGTCACAACTCTCAGACGAAGCACAGTCATGGATCTGTACTGGGTTTATCGCGGGGCAAGCCCGCTCCTACGGTGGGGCGGGTTTGCGCCGCGATATTGATGTGTCGGCCGAAAACAAAACACCCCGCCGAGGCGGGGTGTCTGTCATTACACGATCGATCAACCGATCAGTTGCAGGCCTGCGTGCTGGACCATGTCCAGCAACGGCTGCGGGTACACACCCAGGACGAAGGCGAGGATGGCGATGGCCAGCAGCATCACGCCACCGGTGCGCTGTTCCCAGTTCAGCGGGGCATCGTGACGACGCAGGTTCGGCTCGATCAGGAACAGGGTGACCATGACGCGCAGGTAGTAGAACACGCCGATGGCACTACCGATCACCAGGGCACCCACCAGCCACCACAGCTGCGACTCGACGCCGGTGGCGATGATGTAGAACTTGCCGATAAAGCCTGCGGTCAGCGGGATACCGGCCAGCGACAGCATCATCACGGTCAGCACTGCGGTCAGGTACGGACGGCGCCAGAACAGGCCGCGGTACTCGTACAGGGCGTCAGCGTCACGGCCGCTGTAAGGCGAGGACATCAGGGTGATGACACCGAAGGCGCCGAGGCTGGTGATCACGTAGGTGACCAGGTACACACCGATGGCTTCCACGGCCAGGCCCTTGCTCGCCACCAGGGCGATCAGCAGGTAGCCGAAGTGGGCGATCGACGAGTAACCGAGCAGACGCTTGAGGTTGCTCTGGGTCAGGGCCAGCAGGTTACCGATGAGGATCGAGGCAACCGCGATCACCGACAGTACAGTGGTCAGCACGCCGCTGCTGGCAGCAGGGGAGAGCATGAACAGGCGCACGACGACGGCGAACACCGCGACCTTGCTGGCGGTGGCCAGGAAGGCGGCGACCGGCGCCGGAGCACCTTCGTACACGTCCGGGGTCCACAGGTGGAACGGCACCAGCGACAGTTTGAAGGCCAGGCCGACCAGCATCATGCCCAGGCCCAGTTGCGCCAGCAGGCTTGGCATGCTGGTGGCCGCCAGGGCCTTGCCGATACCGTCGAAGCTCAGGCTGCCGGCGTCGGCGTACAGCAGGGCCATACCGAACAGCAGGAAGGCGGAACCGGCGGCCGACAGCACCATGTACTTGATGCCGGCTTCCAGCGAACGCTTGTTGAAGAAGGCGTACGCAACCAGGCCGTAGACCGGCACCGAGAGCAGTTCCAGGCCGATGAACAGGCCCGCCAGGTGCTGCGCGCTGACCAGTACCAGGCCACCCAGGGCAGCCATGAGGATCAGCAGGTACAGCTCTTCGCGGTTGCCCGGGTAGCCTTTGCCGCCATCACCCAGGTAGGCGTGGGCGAGGGTGACGCAGGCCAGGGTGGCGACCAGGATCAGCGCCATGTACAGGCAGGCGAACTTGTCGATGGTCAGCAGCGGGGTGACCGCCAGAGGAACGATCTTGAGTACCGGCAGGATCGACAGCAGGGCCAGGTTCAGGCCCACGGTCGAGAGCAGGAAGGTTTGCGAGTGGTTGCGGCGCCAGGCGATCGCCAGCATCACCACGACAACGGTGATGGTGGTGATCAGCAGTGGCGCAAGCGCGATAAAGTGTTGAATCGTCAGGTCCATAGCGCTCTTACCGGGCCGAAGCGAGTTGAGTGAAAGCAGAGCCGAACCACTGCTGCACACCGCTCATGGTGGCAGCAGAAGTGTCCAGGAACGGCTGCGGGTAGACGCCCAGCAGGATCAGCAGGCCAGCCAGGCCCAGCACCATGATCATTTCGCGGGTATCCATGCCGGCCAGGACTTCCTCGGATTTCGCCGGGCCGAAGTAGGCACGGTGAATCATGATCAGCGAATAGACCGAACCGAACACCAGGCCGCTGGTAGCGATCACGGTGACCCATGGCGAGGCGACGAAGGCACCGATCAGGATCAGGAACTCGCCGACGAAGTTGCCGGTGCCCGGCAGGCCCAGGGACGCTGCAGCGAAGAACAGGCTGATGGCCGGCAGGTAGGCGATACGGTGCCACAGGCCACCCATCTGACGCATGTCACGGGTGTGCAGGCGCTCGTACAGCTGGCCGGCGAGGATAAAGAGTGCCGCCGCCGACAGGCCGTGGGCCAGCATCTGGATCACCGCGCCTTGCAGGGCTTGCTGGCTGCCGGAGTAGATGCCGATCAGCACGAAGCCCATGTGCGAAACGCTGGAGAAGGCGACCAGGCGCTTGATGTCGGTCTGGGCGAAAGCCAGGAAGGCACCGTAGAAGATACCGATCAGGCCCAGGGTCATGGCGATGGGCGCGAACTCTGCCGACGCGTTCGGGAACAGCGGCAGGGCGAAACGCAGCAGGCCGTAGGCCGCCGTCTTCAGCAAGATACCGGCCAGGTCCACGGAACCTGCGGTCGGTGCCTGGGCGTGGGCATCCGGCAGCCAGGAGTGGAACGGTACCACCGGCAGCTTGACCGCGAAGGCGATGAAGAAGCCGAGCATCAGCACGTATTCGGTGCCGACTGGCAGTTCAGCCTTGAGCAACTGGGTGTAGTCGAAGGTGATCACACCGGTGTTGCCGTAGTTGACCAGCACCAGACCGAGGATCGCCACCAGCATGATCAGGCCGCTGGCCTGGGTGAAGATGAAGAACTTGGTCGCGGCGTAGATCCGGGTCTTCTTGCCATCCGAGGAGCTGTGACCCCAGAGCGCGATGAGGAAATACATCGGCACCAGCATCATTTCCCAGAAGAAGAAGAACAGGAACAGGTCCAGGGCCAGGAACACACCGACCACGCCGCCCAGGATCCACATCAGGTTGAGGTGGAAGAAGCCGACGTGACGCTGGATCTCTTTCCAGGAGCACAGTACCGAGAGCACACCGAGCAGGCCGGTGAGCAGGATCATCAGCAGCGACAGGCCGTCCAGGGCCAGGTGCAGGCTGATGCCGAAGCGCTCGATCCATTGAACCTTGAATTCGAGCGCCCACTCGGGCGCGGCGCCCGGGGCAGGGGCCAGGGTGTAGTCGCCGTTGGCCCACAGCCAGAGGCCGATACCAAGCAGCAGGGACATGGTCAGCAGCGCAATCCAGCGCGGCAGGGTGGCGCCGAAGCGCTCACCCAGCCAGCACAGCAGGCCGCCGATGAAGGGGATCAGGATCAGCCAAGGCAAAATCATGACGGGCTCAATTCCTTTCGCAAAGTCGCAAGGTTCATATCAGACCGCAGCCATCAACACGGCGCCGAGCACAAGCACGGCACCCACGGCGATCGAGGCGGTATACCAGCGCAGCTGACCGGTTTCGGTTTTGCTCATGGCGGCGTGTCCGCCACGGGCCATACGCGGAATCAGGCCGATGCTGCGGTCAACCGGATCCTTGCGCAGGATGTGGGCGATCAGCAGGTAAGGTTTGACGAACAGCTTGTCGTAGATCCAGTCGAAGCCCCAGGCGGCGAACCACCAGGCCGACAGGACGCGGCCGATGCCGCTGTTGGCGACGGCGGTGACGAAGCGACGCTTGCCCAGGAACAGCACCGCGGCCAGCAGGATACCGGCGATGGCGATGGCGCCCGAGGCGATCTCCAGGCTGTGCTTGGCTTCACCGCCGGCATGGCCGGCACTTTCCGGCAGCACGCCGGCCAGTGGTGGGTGGATCCAGGCGCCGACGAAGGTCGACAGCACGATCAGCACACCCAGCGGCAGCCAGTGGGAAATACCGTGGCCAGCGTGGGCTTCGGTCTTGGCTTCACCGTGGAAGGTGATGAAGATCAGGCGGAAGGTGTACAGCGAGGTCATGAACGCGCCCACCAGGCCTGCGTACAGCAGGTTGGTGTTGCCACTGGCGAAGGCTTCCCAGAGGATCTCGTCCTTGGAGTAGAAGCCGACGGTCAGGATCGGCAGGGCAGCCAGGGCGGCACCACCGACGACGAAGCTGGCGTAGGCCAGTGGCAGTTTCTTCCACAGGCCACCCATCTTGAAGATGTTCTGCTCGTGGTGGCAGGCAACGATCACCGCACCGGAGGCAAGGAACAGCAGGGCCTTGAAGAAGGCGTGGGTCATCAGGTGGAAGATCGCCGCGTCCCAGGCGCCAACGCCCAGGGCCAGGAACATGTAGCCGATCTGGCTCATGGTCGAGTAGGCGAGGATACGCTTGATGTCGGTCTGCACCAGCGCGGCGAAGCCGGCCAGAACAAGGGTGATGCCGCCGACCACGCCTACCAGGTGCAGGATGTCCGGCGCCAGGGTGAACAGGCCGTGGGTACGGGCGATCAGGTAGACACCGGCGGTCACCATGGTTGCGGCGTGGATCAGTGCCGAAACCGGGGTAGGGCCGGCCATCGCGTCCGCAAGCCAGGTCTGCAGTGGCAGCTGGGCCGATTTACCGACCGCACCACCGAGCAGCATCAGGGTCGCCAGTTCCATCCAGAAATCACCGGCCTGGAACTTCTGCGGCGCCAGCACCAGCAGCTCTTGCACATTCAGGGTGCCGAGCTGGGCGAACAGGATGAACAGGCCGATGGCCATGAACACGTCGCCGATACGGGTGACGATGAAGGCTTTGAGTGCGGCGTTACCGTTGTTGCGGTTGCTGTAGTAGAAACCGATCAACAGGTAGGAGCACAGGCCTACGCCTTCCCAACCGAAGTAGATGAACAGCAGGTTGTCGCCCAGCACCAGGAACAGCATGCTGGCGATGAACAGGTTGGTGTAGGCGAAGAAGCGCGAGTAGCCGGCTTCACCACGCATGTACCAGGAGGCGAACAGGTGGATCAGGAAGCCCACACCGGTGACCACACCGAGCATGGTGACCGACAGGCCATCCACGTACAGGGTGAAGTTCGGCGCAAAGCCGTCCACCGACATCCACTGCCACAGCAGCTGGCTGTACGCGCCGCCTTCAGGCGGAGCGACGTTGAACTGCCAGATCACGTAGGCGGCCACGGCGGCCGAGAGGCCCACCGAACCGACGCCGACCAGCGCCGACAGGTTTTCGGACCAGCGGCCGCGCGAGAACGACAGCAGCAGGAAGCCGATCAGGGGGAATAAGAACGTCAGGAAGATAAGGTTCATCCGCGCATCTCACTGGCAGCATCGATGTCGAGAGTATGGAAGCGGCGATACAGCTGCAGCAGGATCGCAAGGCCGATACTGGCCTCGGCGGCTGCCAGGCTGATCACCAGGATGAACATGATCTGTCCATCCGGCTGCGCCCAGCGGCTGCCGGCAACGATGAACGCCAGTGCCGAGGCGTTCATCATGATTTCCAGGCTCATCAACACGAACAGAATGTTGCGGCGCACCATCAGGCCGACCAGACCGAGGCAGAACAGGATGCCGGCGACCGCCAGCCCGTGCTCGAGAGGAATTGCAGGCATGTGATTACTCCTTCGCCTCGTTGCGGCCGAGGTGGAAAGCCGTCACCGCTGCAGCGAGCAGCAGCATCGAGGCCAGTTCCACCACCAGCAGGTAAGGACCATACAGGCTGATGCCGACTGCCTTGGCGTCGACCGTGGTGTGGCCGATGCCGCCACCGCTTTCGCTGCCGAACAGGACGTACAGCAGTTCGAGCAGCAGCAGTGCGGCCAGGACCACCGGTCCCAGCCAGATGCCCGGCTTGAGCCAGCCACGCTCCTGGGCGACCGAGGCCGGCCCCAGGTTGAGCATCATCACCACGAAGACGAACAGCACCATGATGGCGCCAGCGTAGGCGATCACTTCCAGGACACCGGCGAACGGAGCGCCGAGGGCGAAGAAGGTCATCGCCACGGAGATCAGCGAAATGATCAGGTAGAGCAGGGCGTGCACGGGGTTGGTGTTAGTGATCACCCGAAGGGTGGACACCACAGCGACACCGGATGCGAAATAGAAAGCGAATTCCATCTTTCTTCCTTAAGGGAGCAAGCTCTTCACGTTGATCGGCTCGGCTTCGTTCTGCGCGGCGCCTTTCGGCTTGCCGGCAACGGCCATACCTGCAACACGGTAGAAGTTGTAGTCAGGGTTCTTGCCGGGGCCGGAGATCAGCAGATCTTCTTTCTCGTACACCAGATCCTGACGTTTGAACTCGGCCATTTCGAAATCCGGCGTCAGCTGGATCGCGGTGGTCGGGCAGGCTTCCTCGCAGAGGCCGCAGAAAATGCAACGGGAGAAGTTGATGCGGAAGAACTCCGGGTACCAACGACCGTCTTCTGTCTCGGCTTTCTGCAGCGAGATGCAACCGACCGGGCAGGCCACGGCACACAGGTTGCACGCTACGCAGCGCTCTTCGCCATCCGGGTCGCGGGTCAGGACGATGCGGCCACGGTAGCGTGGCGGCAGGTAGACCGGCTCTTCCGGGTACTGCAGGGTGTCACGTTTGCGAAAACCGTGAGAGAACACCATCACCAGGCTGCGCAGCTGGGTGCCGGTGCCCTTAACGATGTCGCCAATATACTTGAACATGGGTCAAATCCTCACTGGGCCGCAACAGCTGGCGCGTTGTAGAGCACGAGCGCAGCGGTCACCAGCAAATTGATCAGGGTCAGCGGCAGGCAGAACTTCCAGCTGAAGTCCATCACCTGGTCATAGCGCGGGCGCGGGATCGAGGCGCGCAGCAGGATGAACAGCATGATGAAGAACGCGGTTTTCAGGGCGAACCAAATGAACGGGATCTGCGGCAGGATGCCGAACGGGCCGTGCCAGCCACCGAAGAACAGGGTCACCAGCAGCGCCGAGACCAGGATGATGCCGATGTACTCACCGACGAAGAACATGCCCCATTTCATGCCGGCGTATTCAATGTGGTAACCGTCGGCCAGTTCCTGTTCCGCTTCCGGCTGGTCGAAGGGGTGACGGTGAGTCACGGCCACGCCAGCAATGAAGAAGGTGCAGAAGCCGAAGAACTGCGGAATGATGAACCACAGGTTCTGCGCCTGGTAGTCGACGATGTCGCGCATGTTGAACGAGCCGACCTGGGCAACGATACCCATCAGCGCCAGGCCCATGAACACTTCGTACGACACGGTCTGGGCCGAGGCCCGCAGGCTGCCGAGCAGGGCGTACTTGTTGTTCGACGACCAGCCGGCGAAGAGCACGGCATAGACCGACAGACCGGCCATGGCGAAGAAGAACAGCAGGCCGATGTTCAGGTCCGCCACGCCCCAGGTCGGGGTGATCGGGATGATCACGAAGGCGATCAGCAAGGCACTCATGGCCACGACCGGCGCCAGGGTGAAGATCATCTTGTCGACGAAGGGCGGGTTCCAGTCTTCCTTGAAGAACATCTTCAGCATGTCGGCAGCGATCTGGAACATGCCGAACGGGCCGACGCGGTTCGGACCGTAACGGTCCTGCCACCAGCCCAGCAGGCGCCGCTCGACGAAGCTGAGCAGCGCGCCGCAGACCACCACCGCCAGCAGGACCACGATGGCCTTGACGACAGCGATGATCACATCGATCACTTCGGGGGTGAACCAGGTCATTGTGCTGCCTCCTGCAGGCCTTCGACGGATGCACCGAAGATGGCTGGCGGGATACCGGCCAGGCCTTTCGGCAGGGCAACCAGGCCTGCGCCCAGTTCTTCATTGATGCGCAGCGGCAGACGCAGGGTCACACCTGCCACGTTCAGGCTGAGCAGTGCACCGTCGTTGACACCCAGGCGGTCGGCTTCGGACTTGGCCAGGCCGACGTAGGCTTGCGGGATGCGTTCCTGCACCGGTGCTGCGCGTGAGGAGTTCTCTTCGCTGCCGAACAGGTGGTAGAACGGCACGGCCTGCCAGGTGCCACGGGCCGGGGCGAAAGCGCCCGGAATGGCGGCGAACCACTTGAGCTTGTCGCCCTCGGATTCGATCAGGCGGGTACCCGGGTCACCGGCGCGCAGGCTGCCACCGACTTCGTCCTGGAACTTGTTCCAGGCCTGCGGCGAGTTCCAGCCCGGCGACCAGGCGAACGGCACCTGCGAGCGCGGTTCGGCGGAGCCCGAGTAACCTTCCATGGAGAAGGCGAACGGGGTGTCCTTGTCTTGCGGGGTACGCGGCTCGTGCACGCTGATGTTGGCGCGCATGGCGGTACGACCGGAGTAGCGCAGCGGCTCGCGGGCCATCTTCATGCCCTTGATGCGGAACGCAGCGCTTGGCGCGGCATTGACGATGCCGGTCAGTTGCGGCGCGGCCGAGGCGCAGGCGCTGGTGACGTGGTCCAGCTGGGTCCAGTCCACCGGCTTGTTGAGCAGGGTGGCACGCAGGGCGTGCATCCAGCGCCAGCCTTCGTGGACCAGGATGCTGCTGTCCAGGTAGGTCGGATCGAACACCTGGAAGAAACGCTGGGCACGGCCTTCCTGGCTGACCAGGGTGCCGTCGCCTTCGGCGAAGCTCGCCGCCGGCAGCACCAGCTGGGCGCGGTCGGTGGTGGCGGTCTTCTGGTGGTCGGCAACGATGACCACCTTGGCAGCGGCCAGGGCAGCGTCGACCTTGGCGGCCGAGACGCGGCTGTACAGGTCGTTTTCGAGGACGACGATGGCGTCGGCCTTGCCGGAGATTACAGCGTCCAGGGCGGCGTCGACCGACTCGCCACCGAGCATGGCCAGGCCCAGGCTGTTGGCCTCAGGCACCACCAGGCTCAGGGAGCCGTTCTTGGCGCGCAGCTTCAGGGCCTTGGCGATGTTGGCGGCGGCTTCGATCAGGGCCTTGGAGCCCAGCGAAGTACCGGCGACCACCAGCGGACGGTTGGCGGCGACCAGGGCATCGGCGATGCGCTTGGCCAGTGCCAGGGCTTCGGCGTCCAGGCCTTCGACGGCCGGGGCGCTCGGATCGATGGCGTGGGCCACGGCAAAACCGATGCGGGCCAGGTCATCCGGCGCTGCGTGTACGCACTCTTCGGCGACGTCGTCGAGCTTGGTCTCGGCCAGGCTGGCGATGAACAGCGGGTACAGGGCGTGCTGGCCGATGTTCTTCACTGCGGCATCCAGCCACGGCTGGACGCGCATGGCGTCGGCCATGGCCTCGGCCTTGCCCTTGACCGACTGGCGCAGGGCCAGGGCGACGCGGGCGGCGGTCTGGGTCAGGTCTTCGCCGAGGACGAACACGGCGTCGTGGTCTTCCATCTCGCGCAGGGTTGGAACCGGCAGCGGGCTGTCGTTCAGCACCTGCAGGGCCAGGCGCACGCGCTCCAGCTCACCGGCTTCCATGCCCGAGTAGAAGTGCTCGGCACCGACCAGCTCGCGCAGGCCGTAGTTGCTTTCCAGGCTCGCGCGTGGCGAACCGATACCGACGATGTTGCGACCGCGCAGCATGTCGGCGGCCTTGTCCAGCGCCGCGTCCAGGCTCAGCTTGGTGCCGTCGGCCAGCAGTGGCTGGCGTGGGCGGTCTGCGCGGTTGACGTAGCCATAGCCGAAACGGCCACGGTCGCACAGGAAGTATTGGTTGACCGAGCCGTTGTAGCGGTTCTCGATGCGGCGCAGTTCGCCGTAACGCTCGCCCGGGCTGATGTTGCAACCGCTGGAGCAGCCATGGCAGATGCTCGGGGCGAACTGCATGTCCCACTTGCGGTTGTAGCGCTCGGAATGGGTCTTGTCGGTGAACACACCGGTCGGGCAGACCTCGGTGAGGTTGCCGGAGAACTCGCTTTCCAGCACGCCGTCTTCGACGCGGCCGAAGTAGACGTTGTCGTGGGCACCGTAGACGCCCAGGTCAGTGCCGCCGGCGTAGTCCTTGTAGTAGCGCACGCAGCGGTAGCAGGCGATGCAGCGGTTCATCTCGTGGGCGATGAACGGGCCGAGTTCCTGGTTCTGGTGGGTACGCTTGGTGAAACGGTAGCGGCGCTCGTTGTGGCCGGTCATTACCGTCATGTCCTGCAGGTGGCAGTGACCGCCTTCCTCGCACACCGGGCAGTCGTGCGGGTGGTTGGTCATCAGCCATTCGACGACGCTGGCGCGGAACGCCTTGGACTCTTCGTCGTCGATGGAAATCCAGGTGCCATCGGAGGCCGGGGTCATGCACGACATGACGATACGACCACGGGTGTCATTCTCGTCGGTGTATTGCTTGACCGCACACTGGCGGCAGGCACCGACGCTACCGAGCGCCGGGTGCCAGCAGAAATAGGGAATGTCGAGGCCGAGCGACAGACACGCCTGTAACAGGTTGTCTGCACCGTTGACTTCGAGCGCTTTGCCGTCTACGTGGATAGTGGCCATGGTTCAAAGTTCTTCGTTGGCCCGCGTCTGCGGGCGTGGCTAATGGAAATCTGTGTGCCTGCGGCCCGCGCAGGGAGTACCTGGCGAGCCGCCTTGGCAGCGGGCGGCACGGACCGCCCGCGTTCTATTTGTTATGCGCCGACGACGATCGGCTTGGCCAGGTTCGGGCGCAGGGCTTCGCTGCCTGGTGCTACAGGTGCGACGCCGGCCTCGAACTCCGGACGGAAATACTTGATGGCACTGCCCAGCGGCTCGACGGCGCCCGGTGCGTGGGCGCAGAAGGTGCGGCCAGGGCCGAGGAAGTTGACCAGGCCCAGCAGGGTCTCGATGTCTTCCGCCTTGCCTTGACCCTTCTCCAGGGCGCGCAGCATCTTCACGCTCCACGGCAGGCCGTCGCGGCATGGGGTGCACCAGCCGCAGGATTCGCGGGCGAAGAACTCTTCCATGTTGCGCAGCAGCGAGACCATGTTGATGCTGTCGTCGACCGCCATGGCCAGGCCGGTACCCATCCGGGTACCGACCTTGGCGATGCCGCCGGCGTACATCTGTGCATCCAGGTGCTCGGGCAGCAGGAAGCCGGTACCGGCGCCGCCAGGCTGCCAGCACTTGAGCTTGTAGCCGTCGCGCATGCCGCCGGCGTAGTCTTCGAACAGCTCGCGGGCGGTAACGCCGAACGGCAGCTCCCACAGGCCCGGGTTCTTGACCTTGCCGGAGAAGCCCATCAGCTTGGTGCCGTGGTCTTCGGAGCCTTCGCGGGCCAGCGACTTGTACCAGTCGATGCCGTTGCCGACGATGGCCGGCACGTTGCACAGGGTCTCGACGTTGTTCACGCAGGTCGGCTTGCCCCAGACGCCAACGGCGGCAGGGAAGGGCGGCTTGGAGCGCGGGTTGGCGCGGCGGCCTTCGAGGGAGTTGATCAGTGCGGTTTCTTCACCGCAGATGTAACGCCCGGCGCCGGTGTGCACGAACAGCTCGAAGTCAAAACCGCTGCCCAGAATGTTTTTGCCCAGCAGGCCCGCGGCCTTGGCTTCATCGATGGCGCGGTTGAGGTTGCGTGCTGCGGTAGTGTATTCGCCACGCAGGAAGATGTAGCCGCGGTAGGCCTTCAGCGCGCGGGCGCTGATCAGCATGCCTTCGACCAGCAGATGGGGCTGTTGCTCCATCAGCATGCGGTCCTTCCAGGTGTTGGGCTCCATTTCGTCCGCGTTGCACAGCAGGTAGCGGATGTTCATGGATTCGTCTTTGGGCATCAGGCCCCATTTGACGCCGGTGGGGAAGCCCGCACCGCCACGGCCCTTGAGGCCGGAATCTTTCACGGTCTGGACGATATCGTCCTGGGACATCTGTGCCAGGGCCTTGCGGGCGGCGGCATAGCCGTCCTTGGCCTGGTACTCGTCGATCCACACCGGCTCGCCGTCGTCACGCAGGCGCCAGGTCAGCGGGTGCGTTTCGGCCGAACGGGCGATGCGGTTGGCCGGGCCGAAGGAAGTGATGGTCATACGTAACCCTCCAGCAGCTTGGAAACGCCAGCAGGCTGGACGTCGCCAAAGGTGTCGTCGTCGATCATCAGCGCCGGGGCCTTGTCGCAGTTGCCCAGGCAGCACACCGGCAGCAGGGTGAAGCGGCCGTCGGCGGTGGTCTGGCCCAGGCCGATGCCCAGCTCGCTCTGGATCTGGCTGACCACGGACTCGTGGCCGCCGATGTAGCAGACCATGCTGTCGCAGACGCGGATGATGTGCCGGCCGACCGGCTGACGGAAGATCTGACTATAGAAGGTAGCCACGCCTTCGACATCGCTGGCAGGAATGCCGAGCACTTCGCCGATGGCATAGATGGCGCCGTCCGGCACCCAGCCACGTTCCTTCTGGACGATCTTCAGGGCTTCGATGGACGCCGCGCGCGGGTCCTCGTAGTGATGCATTTCGTGCTCGATGGCCGAGCGCTCGGTTTCGCTCAGGACGAAACGGTCAGTCTGGATAAGCGTGCTGTTCATGCTTAGCGGTCCACGTCAGCCATAACGAAGTCGATACTGCCCAGGTACGCAATAAGGTCGGCAACCATGCTGCCGCGGATCACCGAAGGGATCTGCTGCAGGTGCGGGTAGCTCGGGGTGCGGATCCGGGTGCGGTAGCTCATGGTGCCGCCATCGCTCGTCAGGTAGTAACTGTTGATGCCCTTGGTCGCCTCGATCATCTGGAAGGATTCGTTGGCCGGCATGACCGGGCCCCACGAAACCTGCAGGAAGTGGGTGATCAGGGTTTCGATGTGCTGCAGGGTGCGCTCTTTCGGCGGCGGCGTGGTCAGCGGGTGATCCGCCTTGTACGGGCCTTCCGGCATGTTGCGCAGGCACTGGTCGATGATGCGGATACTCTGGCGCATCTCCTCGACACGGACCATGCAGCGATCGTAGGCATCGCCGTTGTGGGCCAGCGGTACTTCGAACTCGAAGTTCTCGTAGCCGGAGTAGGGGCGGGCCTTGCGCAGGTCGAAGTCAAGACCGGTGGAACGCAGGCCGGCACCGGTGACGCCCCATTCCAGCGCCTGCTTGGTGTTGTACTGGGCAACGCCGATGGTACGACCCTTGAGGATGCTGTTCTGCAGGGCAGCCTTGGTGTACTCGTCGAGGCGTTTTGGCAGCCATTCGACGAAGTCCTTCACCAGTTTGTCCCAGCCACGCGGCAGGTCGTGGGCGACGCCACCGATGCGGTACCAGGCCGGGTGCAGGCGGAAGCCGGTGATGGCTTCGATTACGGTGTAAGCGCGCTGACGGTCGGTGAAGGTGAAGAACACCGGGGTCATGGCGCCGACGTCCTGGATGTAGGTGCCCAGGAACAGCAGGTGGCTGGTGATGCGGAAGAACTCGGCGAGCATGATGCGGATCACGTCGACCTTCTGCGGCACCTGGATACCGGCCAGCTTCTCGACCGCGAGCACGTACGGCAGGTTGTTCATCACCCCGCCGAGGTAGTCGATACGGTCGGTGTAGGGGATGAAGCTGTGCCAGGACTGGCGCTCGGCCATCTTCTCGGCACCACGGTGGTGGTAACCGATGTCCGGTACGCAGTCGACGATCTCTTCACCGTCCAGCTGCAGCACGATACGGAAGGCACCGTGGGCCGAAGGGTGGTTCGGGCCCAGGTTGAGGAACATGTAGTCCTCGTTGGCGCCATGACGCTTCATGCCCCAGGCTTCAGGGTTGAAGCGCGCGGCTTCTTCCTCGAGCTGTTGCTTGGCCAGGGTCAGGCTGTACGGATCGAACTCGGTGGCGCGGGCAGGGTAGTCCTTGCGCAGCGGGTGACCTTCCCAGGTCGGCGGCATCATGATCCGGGTCAGGTGCGGGTGGCCGGCAAAGTCGATGCCGAACATGTCCCAGACTTCGCGCTCGTACCAGTTGGCGTTCGGCCAGATACCGGTGACGGTCGGCAGGTTCAGGTCGCCTTCGCTCAAGGCCACCTTGATCATCACGTCGCTGTTACGTTCCACCGACAGCAGGTGGTAGAACACGCTGAAGTCGGCAGCCGGCAGGCCGCGGCGCTGGGTGCGCAGGCGCTCGTCGACACCGTGCAGGTCGAACAGCATGCTGTACGGTTTGGCGACATTGCGCAGGAAGCTCAACACTTCCTTGAGTTTGGCGCGGGTAACCCAAAGCACCGGCATGCCGGTGCGGGTTTCCTGGGCGACGAACGCCTCCGGGCCGAATTTGTTGTTCAGTTCGACGACCACATCCTGGTCGTCAGCCTTGTAAGGCGGGATATAAATAGCGGTGTCCGCTGTCATGGTCTCGGTCGCTTTCGGTCAACGTAGAGAATGAAGCCAGGCTGCCTGTCGCGCATGCGCAGGCAGCAGATAGCTGGATCAGACTTCGTCGGGGCTGCGCAGGTTGGTGACCTGGATGCGCTGTTCACGGCGTTGCTCTTTCTGCGACGGCATCTCGGCACGGTAAATGCCTTGATCGCCGACAACCCAGGAAAGAGGACGACGCTCCTGGCCAATCGACTCCTGCAACAGCATCAGGCCTTGCAGGAAGGCTTCAGGGCGAGGCGGGCAGCCAGGCACGTAGACATCCACGGGGAGGAACTTGTCGACCCCCTGAACGACCGAGTAAATGTCGTACATGCCACCGGAGTTGGCGCACGAACCCATGGAGATGACCCACTTGGGCTCGAGCATCTGCTCGTACAGGCGCTGGATGATCGGCGCCATCTTGATGAAGCAGGTGCCGGCGACGACCATGAAGTCGGCCTGACGCGGCGATGCCCGGATGACTTCGGCGCCGAAGCGGGCGATGTCGTGGGGTGCCGTGAAGGCCGTGGTCATTTCCACGTAGCAGCAGGAGAGGCCGAAGTTGTAGGGCCACAGGGAGTTTTTACGCCCCCAGTTGACCGCGCCACTGAGCACATCTTCAAGTTTGCCCATGAAGATGTTCTTGTGGACCTGGTCCTCTAGCAGCGAATCGGAGACGGTTTCCCGTTCTCCGATTGGATACTGCTCGTTAGGCGCATCCGGGTCGATTCTGGTGAGATTGTATTGCATTGCCAAAGCCTCATTGTTTCAGCTTCGCCTGCCGCATACGACGACCCACGGGTGCCCAATCGAGCGCCCCGACCCGCCATAGGTAGACAAGACCTGCCAACAGAATTGCTATGAAAACGAGTGCTTCGACGAATCCGGTCCAGCCGCTTTCGCGTACCGACACAGACCATGCAAAGAGAAAGAGGGCTTCGATATCGAAGATCACGAACAGCATCGCGACCAGATAGAATTTGGCCGACAGGCGCAAGCGGGCGCCGCCGGTGGGCAGCATGCCGGACTCGAAGGGTTCGTTCTTGCTGCGGCCCCAGGCCTTGCTACCGAGCAGGGCGGACAGGCCGAGCATGAAGGCGCACAGGCCTACGACACCCAAAAGGAAAATGGCAAAGCCCCAGTTGTGGGCGATGAGTCCTGTCGAATCGGGCATGCTGAAAATCCTTATACAGAGACGGTCTCTGCGGCTTGAAAAGAAGTAGAGCAGTGACGATATGTCGCAGCGGAATCTATCGCGCTGATTTTATGGGTAAACCCGGTGCAAGTAAAATTTCTGCAGCAAATTTATTCGTAGGATTAAGAACAAAAATCTTTCGTAACTCGCTGAAAGCCCCGTGGAATGGGCATTGCCACGGGTTTTGTTAATTATGTTTCTTGTCGCGCGTAATGAACCTGTAATTTCGTAATGATAATTAATATCATTTAAGGCTGTTTGCTTAATCCTACGGCTCGGGTCAACTACAAAGTTGTGCAACATTGCCATCACCTGCAAGTTTTCACAGGCTGTGTTCTAACCGGTTTTTCTCTCTCGTGCTGCGCTCTGGATCAAGGCTTTTGCAGATTGCCCGGTGTGCGCCGAAGCGGCAATCGCCCACTGGCCCAGCCAGTAGGCGAGGATGATCAGGTAGGGGGCGGCGGTGAACGGGCTGACGAAGCGATCGATGCCGATCAGGCTGTCGGAAAACACGAAAGCGACGGCACCCAGGGCGGCAAGGCCGCCGCAGGCCAGGGCGCGCCAGAGCATGGCGCTGATGGCCAGGGCGTAGACCGTTACCGGCACCAGCAACTCGCCCAGGCCCTGGCTGATCAGCAGCCCCAGCAGTGCGGCACCGACGATGGCCGAGCCCACCAGGGCGCCGGGCGCCAATTGGCGGTTCACACCCAGGTAGCCGCGCAGGTAGGCCAGGTGAGCGCAAAGAAATGCCGCCAGGCCGAACACGAACAGGTCGCCAGGAACCGCCAGGAGAATATCGCCGAGCAGCGAGAAGCCCAGGCCGATCATGATCCAGCGGCGGTAGCGGCCGGGTTCGGCACCATTGAGCCAGGCCAGCAGTGCCAACACCGGGATCGGTTTGACGGCAAGGCCCAGCAGCGCATTGCCGCTGGCCAGTGCATATAAATAGAGGGCGCCGCCGAGCAGGGCCAGGCAGAGCAGGGTGAGGGGGCGGGGCATGGCCGGTCCTTGGTGAAATTGTGCGTCTAGCATAGCCAACGGCGATCAATCCTGTGGGAGCGGGCTTGCCCCGCGATACGCAATAACAGTCTACCAGCGCAATCGCGGGGCAAGCCCGCTCCTACCGGGGGGGGTAAAAAACAAAACCCGGGGCCCCATCACAGGCCCCGGGTCTTGTCTGTTACCCGAATTTCAGTTGCCGATCACCGATCAGTGGAACTGCTCTTCCTCGGTCGAGCCGGTCAGCGCGGTTACCGAAGACTTGCCACCCTGGATCACGGTGGTCATGTCGTCGAAGTAGCCGGTGCCGACTTCCTGCTGGTGCGCCACGAAGGTGTAGCCTTTGGACGCGTCAGCGAATTCCTGCTCTTGCAGTTTCACGTAGGCGGTCATGTCGTTGCGGGCGTAGTCGTGCGCCAGGTTGAACATGCCGTGCCACATGTTGTGGATACCAGCCAGGGTGATGAACTGGTGCTTGTAGCCCATGGCCGACAGTTCGCGCTGGAACTTGGCGATGGTCGCGTCGTCCAGGTTCTTCTTCCAGTTGAAGGAAGGCGAGCAGTTGTACGACAGGATCTGGTCCGGGTATTCCTTCTTGATCGCTTCGGCGAAGCGACGGGCTTCGTCCAGGTCCGGCTTGGCGGTTTCGCACCAGATCAGGTCGGCGTATGGCGCGTAGGCCAGGCCACGGGCGATGGCTTGATCCAGGCCGGCGCGGACCTTGTAGAAGCCTTCCGGGGTACGATCGCCAACCACGAACGGCTGGTCGTACGGGTCGCAGTCGCTGGTCAGCAGGTCAGCGGCGTTGGCGTCGGTACGGGCCAGGATGATGGTCGGTACGCCGGCAACGTCGGCCGCCAGACGGGCAGCGGTCAGCTTCTGTACGGCTTCCTGGGTCGGAACCAGTACCTTGCCGCCCATATGGCCGCATTTTTTCACCGAGGCCAGCTGATCTTCGAAGTGAACGCCGGCGGCGCCTGCTTCGATCATGTTCTTCATCAGCTCGTAGGCGTTCAGGACGCCGCCGAAACCGGCTTCGGCGTCAGCTACGATTGGCGCGAAGTAGTCGACGTAGCCGTCATCGCCCGGGTTCTTGCCGGCTTTCCACTGGATCTGGTCGGCACGACGGAACGAGTTGTTGATGCGCTTGACCACGGTTGGAACCGAATCCACCGGGTACAGCGACTGGTCTGGGTACATGGACTCGGCCGAGTTGTTGTCGGCAGCCACTTGCCAGCCGGACAGGTAGATTGCCTGGATACCGGCCTTGACCTGTTGAACAGCCTGGCCGCCGGTCAGGGCGCCCATGCAGTTGACGAAATCTTTCTCTGGACGGAAGGACGGGTGAGCGCCCTGGGTGACCAGCTTCCACAGCTTCTCGGCACCCATGCGGGCCAGGGTGTGCTCAGGCTGGACCGAGCCACGCAGACGTACGACATCGGCGGCGGTGTAGGTACGGGTCACGCCTTTCCAGCGCGGGTTTTCGGCCCAGTCTTTTTCGAGGGCTGCAATTTGCTGTTCGCGTGTCAGTGCCATGGAAATAAACCTCGTCGCATCGGTCTTGGAAAAATTCTCGCTCTCACGGCGCAGATCAGAAGCCTGGCGTCAGTCATGTTCAGCGAAATGTGCGACGGTCGAACGATGGGGCTCGAAGAGGGGAAGTGAGCAGGTGGGCGAGGTTTTCGCTGCAGGGTGGCTCGTGGTTGCCGAACTGCAGTGAACAGTGCTGCCGGGTACCTTTTGATGCGCTTCCGTCCCTCGGGACAACTTCGTTCCAGTCGCAATCTCGTCAAACTGCCTTGTGGGCTGTACAGACACGAGTCGGCTCAGGTGGGTAGGTTAGAGCGCGGCTCGAAGGCCCTTGCCAGGGCCCCTGATTAGCGGGAGCGGGGCCATCATGCCTCGACGATTTGAGGTCGTCAAATGTTTTGTAGTGCTTTTTTCTTAACACTACATCTTTGGTCTAATACGACTCGTCAGTCAGTTTCGATGCCTTTGGTCGAGGCCTTGATTTGCCTGGCTTCAGTCCAATGCGTCGACTTTTACCCGCAATGCCATGTTTTCACCGCGCTGGGTGCTGTAGGTGAGCGCCGAAGCGCTGCGATCGGACTGGCTCTGCTGGTTGACACCGGCCAGGGTGATCCACTCGCCCAGCTTGCCGCTGACGGTTGTGTCGGTACTTTGTACCTTCACTACATCGGGACGTTCCTGGCTCATCCGGTCATTGTTGGTGCTGATGCTCAGGTGGACGGTGTTGCCGGTGACGCTGGCGGTCACGTAAAAGCCCTGGGTGACGTTACGGTACTGGGTGTCGCTCTGGATCCGCCCGAAACCATCGGTGCTGGTGCTGGTGATCGGAATGCTCTGGCCGAACTGGACCAGCGCCGGCTTGCCCTCGCTGGCCTGGACCTGCTGCAGGCCGCCTTCGCGGTTGGCGGTGCCGTAGTGGATGACCCGGGCGTTGCCGCGGTTGTCCTGGAAGTTGCTGTCGTTGTTGTCGACGCTGATCAGCAGGCGACGCGGGGCGGTGTCCAGCTGTTCGAGCAGGGCGCGCAGGCTGTCGATGCGTTCGGGGTCGGCATTGACGATAAGCTTGTTTTCGAAGGCGCTGACGCTGCCGTTCTTGCCGAGGAAGGACTGGGCGGCGGGGAGGAGTTCGGCACTGGTGCGGTGGTTGAGCGGCAGGACTTCGGTGGCGGCCAGCGCATTCAGGCTGAACGACAGAAGCAGGGAGGCGAGCAGGGGGCGTAGCGGCATGTCCATGATCTCCGCAGGTGGAGTGGACATGATGGCAAATTTGTAGCGGTTGTGGGAGCGATCCCTGTGGGGGCGGCATCGATGCCAGGCCCCACAGGTAATCAGGCAAGCTCACGGGATTCGCGAACCCTGTGGGAGCGGGCTTGCCCCGCGATGCGATGTAACTGGCTGATCGCAGTCGCGGGGCAAGCCCGCTCCCACAAGGACAGTTGCTCCCGCAGCAAATCAGGCCAGTTCGCGCGACTCGCGAACCATGTCCACGTGCGGAATGCCCGCCTCGAGGAACTCCTCGCTGACCACCTTGAAGCCAAGGCGCTCGTAGAACGGCGTGGCATGCACCTGGGCGCTGAGCATCTGCTGCTTGAGGTCGCGGTTCTGGGCTTCGTCGATCACCGCCTGCATCAGCGCATCGCCGACCTTCAGGCCTCGCCAGTCCTTGAGCACCGACACCCGGCCGATCTGGCCGTCGGGCAGCAGGCGGGCGGTGCCGATCGGGTAGTCACCCTCCAGGGCGAGGAAGTGCACGGCGTCGTTGTCGTCGGCATCCCACTCCAGCTCCGGCGGTACGCTTTGTTCGGCGATGAATACCGCTTCGCGAATGCGGCGGATGTCGGCGTTGTCTTTGTGCCAGTCGGCGAGGCGAACCCGAATCTTATTCATTGGCAAATCCCAGGCTTCCTTGTTTGATCAGTTCGCAGATCAAGGTAATGCCTTGGTCGTGTTCAAGCCACTGTTCAAGGTTTTCGATATGCAACGCGTCGGCGGCGCAGATCAGCTTCAGCAGCTCGCGCAGGTCGCCCGGCAGCAGACGGCTCTGGCCGCTGGCGAACAGCAGCAGGTTGTCGTCGACTTCCGACCAGGCCAGGCGCGCGCTCGGGTTGCGGATCAGGATCGCGCCCTCGGCCAGGCTCTCGATCAGGTCGGCTTCGTCCAGTGGTTCGCCGCTGACCAGTTCCGGGTAGCGCGGCTCGGTCATGAACTGGCCGAACCATGTCAGCAGCAGGCGCTCGTCACCCATGTGCTCGGTGAGCAGGTTCTTCAGGCGGCCCAGGGCATCGTGCTGGATCTGGTGCGGATCGCTGACCGGCTGGGCGTCGGCGTCGCTGTAGCGCTCTTCGTCCGGCAGGAACTGGCTGAGGAAGTCGGTGAAGTGGGTCAGCACTTCGGCGGCGCTCGGGGCGCGGAAGCCTACCGAGTAGGTCAGGCAGTTGTCTTCGGCAACGCCGAAGTGGGCCAGGCGCGGCGGCAGGTAGAGCATGTCACCCGGCTCCAGGGTCCACTCGTCGCTCTGCTCGAAGTCGGCCAGGATGCGCAGGTCGGCGTGCTCGATCAGGGCGCTGTCGCTGTCGCACATCTGGCCGATCTTCCAGTTGCGCTTGCCTTCGCCTTGCAGCAGGAACACGTCGTAGTTGTCGAAGTGCGGGCCGACGCTGCCACCGGGGGCGGCGAAGCTGATCATCACGTCGTCGATACGCCAGCTGGGCAGGAAGCGGAAGTGCTCCAGCAGCTCGCCGACTTCCGGTACGAACTGGTCGACCGCCTGCACCAGCAGGGTCCAGTCACGCTCGGGCAGGGTGCTGAAGGTGTCTTCCTCGAACGGGCCGCGACGCAGCTCCCAGGGGCGCTCGCCGTGCTCGATGACCAGACGCGACTCGACTTCTTCTTCCAGGGCCAGGCCGGCCAGTTCGTCGGCGTCGATCGGGCTTTCGAAATCCGGGAAGGCCTGGCGTACCAGCAGGGGCTTCTTCTGCCAGTAGTCGCGCATGAATTCACGGGCAGTAAGGCCGCCCAGCAGCTGCAGTGGAGTATCAGGATTCATGTGTAACCTATTGAAAAAAAGTAATTTTCTTTCGGTAATAAAAACGCCCGGCTGAGCCGGGCGTTCACGCGCAGGGCGCAGATCAGATGCGTTTGGCTTGAGCCGCGGCGTTACCGATGTAGGAGGCCGGGGTCAGCTTCTTCAGCTCTTCGCGGGCGTCGGCCGGCATGTCCAGGCCATCGATGAAGGTCAGCAGCGCTTCAGGGCTGATGCCTTTGCCACGGGTCAGCTCCTTGAGCTTCTCGTAGGGGTTCTCGATGTTGTAGCGGCGCATGACGGTCTGGATCGGCTCGGCCAGGACTTCCCAGCAGGCGTCCAGGTCTTCGGCGATGCGGGCTTCGTTGATTTCCAGCTTGCTGATGCCCTTGAGGCTGGCCTCGTAGGCGATCACGCTGTGGGCGAAACCGACGCCCAGGTTGCGCAGCACGGTGGAGTCGGTCAGGTCGCGCTGCCAGCGCGAGATCGGCAGCTTGCTGGCCAGGTGCTGGAACAGCGCGTTGGCGATACCCAGGTTGCCTTCGGAGTTCTCGAAGTCGATCGGGTTGACCTTGTGCGGCATGGTCGAGGAACCGATTTCGCCGGCGATGGTGCGCTGCTTGAAGTAGCCCAGGGAGATGTAGCCCCAGATATCGCGGTCGAAGTCGATCAGGATGGTGTTGAAGCGGGCGATCGCATCGAACAGCTCGGCAATGTAGTCGTGCGGCTCGATCTGGGTGGTGTAGGGGTTGAACTGCAGGCCCAGCTCGTCTTCGATGAAGGCGCGGGCGTTGGCTTCCCAGTCGATCTGCGGGTAGGCCGACAGGTGGGCGTTGTAGTTGCCTACGGCGCCGTTGATCTTGCCCAGCAGCGGTACGGCGGCTACCTGGGCGATCTGGCGCTCCAGGCGGTAGACGACGTTGGCCAGCTCTTTGCCCAGGGTGGTTGGCGAAGCCGGTTGGCCGTGGGTGCGCGACAGCATCGGCACGTCGGCAAAGCGGTGGGCCAGCTCACGGATCGCCTGGGCGATCTGGCGCATCAGCGGCAGCAGCACGTCGTCACGACCGGCGCGCAGCATCAGGGCGTGGGACAGGTTGTTGATGTCTTCGCTGGTGCAGGCGAAGTGGATGAATTCACTCACCTTGGCCAGTTCCGGCAGCTTGGCAGCCTGCTCCTTGAGCAGGTACTCGATGGCCTTGACGTCGTGGTTGGTGGTGCGCTCGATTTCTTTCACGCGCTCGGCGTGCTCGAGGGCGAACTCATCGGCCAGGCCATTGAGCAGGGCGTTGGCTTGCGCAGAAAACGCTGGAACTTCAGCGATTTGCGGGTGAGCGGCGAGGCGCTGCAACCAGCGCACCTCGACCAGGGCGCGGAAACGGATCAGGCCGTATTCGCTGAAAATTGGGCGCAGGGCCTGGGTTTTGCCGGCGTAGCGGCCGTCAACAGGGGAAACCGCAGTGAGCGAGGAAAGCTGCATGGGGCGTTCTCGGACAGTCAGGCTTTTAAGGGGGCGCATATCATACATGAAAATCGCGCCCGGGTCGGGTGGCTGACAAGTGGTATGCCAGTAAATCGGTGAAATTCTTTTCGCGGGGCAAGCCCGCTCCCACGCTTGTAGGAGCGGGCTTGCCCCGCGATGGCTTTTAGCCGCGCAACATCGGGTACAGCTCTTTGAGCAGTTTGCGCCGGCTGACCACCAGTTGCCAGCGATGACCGCCCAGCTGGCGCCACAGGCGCGCGGCGCGGATACCGGCCAGCAACAGGGCGCGGATCTTCGAGGCATTGCTCGGTTGCTGCAGGTGGCGCATGTCGCCATGCACCTGGATGCGCTGGCGCAGGGTGCTCAGGGTGTCCTGGTAGAGGGCGCCGCTGGAGGCGATGACATTCTCGTGGACCAGGCCGAAATGCTCGGCCTGGGACTGGATCTGTGGCAGGCGGTTGCCGATCGTCTCGAGCATGTCGCTGCGCTTGGCCAGCTGGCGCTCAAGGCCGAGCATCGACAGCGCATAGCGCAGCGGCTCGCGCTGCAGGCTGCCCGGGTCGCGCTCCAGGGCGCTGGCCAGGGCGCGGTAGCCGTCGCGCAGGTTGAGGTCGTCGCCGCCGAACACTTCCAGGGTGTTCTGCGGGTCGCGTACCAGCAGGCTGCCGAGCATGCAGCCCAGATTGGCCTCGCTGGCCTGGCCGGTGCGGGCGATGCGGTCGACCAGCACGGCAGCCTGGAACACGCCACCCAGGGCGATCAATTGCTCTTGGGTCGAGCTCATCAACGGGCGCTCCACGGCTCGGCCGTCTCGATCACACCGCCGCCCAGGCAGATTTCGCCGTCATAGAAGACCACCGACTGGCCGGGGGTGACGGCGCGCTGCGGCTCGTCGAACACCGCGCGGTAGCCGCTCTCGGTGCGCTCCAGGGTGCAGGTCTGGTCGCTCTGGCGATAGCGGACCTTGGCGGTCAGCTGGCGCGGGCTGGACAGGTCGATCGGGTTGACCCAGAAAATCTCCGAGGCGAGCAGGGCGCGGGAGAACAGCCATGGGTGTTCATTGCCCTGGCCGACTACCAGCACGTTGCGCGACAGGTCTTTCTCCAGCACGTACCACGGCTCGTCGCTGGCGTCCTTGAGGCCGCCGATGCCCAGGCCCTGGCGCTGGCCGATGGTGTGGTACATCAGGCCGTGGTGGCGGCCGATCACTTCGCCGTCGGTGGTCTGGATCTCGCCGGGCTGCGCCGGCAGGTACTGCTTGAGGAAGTCGCTGAAGCGGCGCTCACCGATGAAGCAGATGCCGGTGGAGTCCTTCTTCTTGGCCGTGGCCAGGCCGTGTTTCTCGGCGATGGCACGGACTTCGGGCTTTTCCAGCTCGCCGACCGGGAACAGGGTACGGGCGATTTCCTTGCCGCCGACGGCGTGCAGGAAGTAGCTCTGGTCCTTGTTCGGGTCCAGGCCCTTGAGCAGCTCGGTGCGGCCGTCGGTGTCGCGGCGGCGCACATAGTGACCGGTGGCGATCAGGTCGGCGCCGAGCATCAGGGCGTAGTCGAGGAAGGCCTTGAACTTGATTTCGCGGTTGCACAGGATGTCCGGGTTCGGCGTGCGACCGGCCTTGTACTCGGCCAGGAAGTGCTCGAAGACGTTGTCCCAGTACTCGGCGGCAAAGTTGGCGGTGTGCAGCTTGATGCCGATACGGTCGCACACGGCCTGGGCGTCGGCCAGGTCTTCGCGGGCGGTGCAGTATTCGGTGCCGTCGTCCTCTTCCCAGTTCTTCATGAACAGGCCTTCCACCTGGTAGCCCTGCTCCATCAGCAGGAGGGCGGAGACGGAAGAGTCCACGCCGCCGGACATGCCGACGATGACGCGCGTCTTTTCGGGTTCGTAGGGTGCTGGACTGGTCATAGGTACCGGCTGTGTATCTGGAAAAAGACAACAATTCTATCAGGCTGCGGCCTTCAAGGCATCGTCGCCGTCAGGTGCGAATCAAGGCCAGGCTGTGCAAGGGCCCGGCAAGGTAGTCGTCGATGCAGCGCGGCACCAGTTCGCTGCGCCAGCGCTCGGGGTCGGCCAGCAGTTCTTCGCGGCTCAGCCACACGGCGCGGACGATGTCGCTGTCCAGCGCGCGCTGGGGGAAATGCCGCAGCGGACGTGCGGCGAAGCACACGCGCTGGTAGGTCACGCCGTTGCTGGGTGCGGTGTACAGGTAGATGCCGACGATGCCGGTGAGTTCGACCTCCCAGGCGGTTTCTTCGAGGGTTTCGCGAAGGGCGGCCTCAAGCAGGGTTTCGTTGGCCTCCAGGTGGCCGGCGGGCTGGTTGTAGACGTGCTTGCCGGCCTTGAATTCCTCGACCAGCAGAAAGCGGCCCTGGTCTTCGACGATGGTGGCGACGGTGATGTGGGGTTGCCAGCTCATTGGGGGTTCCTGTGTCGTGTCGGCGGGCCTTGGCATAAGGTTTTGCCGGCAGCCTGCGGTGAAACCCGCGAGCTTAACCGCTATTGCCGGTGCAGGCACAACCCTGGAGCTTACAAAGATCGTTGCAGGGCTTCATCATAGTGGCTGACGCTGCGCATACACTGCGCAGTGAACCCTCTTTCTTCCGTGAGCCTGGCCATGCCCGACAGCAAGAACAATTTCGCAACCCGCACCATTCACGCCGGCGAGCAAGCGGCCGTCGCCGACAACGCCATCTTTCCTGCCATCTACACCGCCAGCTCCTTTGCCAAGCGTGGTCTGGACGATCAGCCCGAGTATGCCTACAGCCGGGTGAGCAACCCGACCCGCCACGCCTACGAGAGCTGCGTGGCCGCCCTTGAAGAGGGCTGTGGCGCGCTGGCCTGTGCCTCGGGTGTGGCGGCCACCGCGACGGTACTGGAGTTGTTGCCCAAGGACTCCCATGTCGTGGTGATGAGCGGCGTGTATGGCGGTACCTTCCGTTTGCTGGAAGATTACCGTAGCCGTACCTCGGGGCTGACCACCACGTACGTCGACCTCAACGACCTGCAGGCGGTGGCGGCCGCGATCCAGCCCAGTACCCGGCTGATCTGGATCGAATCGCCGACCAACCCCTTGCTGGAGCTGGTCGATATTCGCCCGCTATGCGACCTGGCGCGTGAACGCGGCATCCTCACCTGCATCGACAATACCTTCTGCTCGCCGTGGAACCAGCAGCCGATCACCCTGGGTGTCGACCTGGTCATGCATTCGGCAAGCAAGTACATCGGCGGTCATTCCGACCTGACCGGTGGCGTGGTGGTGGCCGCAAACGAAGAGTTGCTGGGGCGTCTGCGCAAGATCGGCATGGCGGTGGGTGCGATCCAGGGGCCGTTCGATTGCTACCTGGCGCTGCGTGGTCTGAAGACCCTGGATGTGCGCATGGAGCGCCAGTGCGCCAACGCCCTCAAGGTCGCCAGCTTCCTGGAGAGCCACCCGCTGGTGGAGCAGGTCTACTACCCAGGGCTGCCAAGCCATCCGCAGCATGAGCTGTGCAAGCGGCAGATGCGCGCGGGCGGCGCGGTGGTGGCGATGAAGATCAAGGGTGACAGGGCTGCCGTCAACCGCTTGGTGGAGCAGCTGGAGATCTTTGTCCTGGCCGACTCGCTGGGCGGGGTGGAAAGCATGATCAACCACTCCTACAGCATGTCGCACAACTCCCTCAGCCACGAGCAGAAGGCCGCCATGGGCATCGGCGAGAACCTGCTGCGCCTGTCGGTGGGTATCGAGGATCATCGCGACCTGATCGCCGACCTGGACAACGCCCTGCGCGCAGCCGGCTGATCGCCGCGGTCCCCCCGAAAAAGCACAAGCCCCGGTGCGTGGCCGGGGCTTGTGCTGTTACTTCAAGCGAACCTTACAGGGCGGCAATCGCGCTGTTGAGGGTCTGGCTCGGGCGCATGACCTTGCTGGTCAGCTCCGGATCCATGAAGTAGTAACCACCGATTTCAGCCGGCTTGCCTTGTACCGCGTTGAGTTCGGCGACGATGGTCGCTTCGTTCTCGGTCAGGGCTTTTGCCAGAGGGGCGAAGCGTGCCTGCAGGGCAGCGTCGTCGCTCTGTGCAGCCAGGGCCTGGGCCCAGTACAGGGTCAGGTAGAAGTGGCTGCCACGGTTGTCGATGCCACCAACCTTGCGCGCCGGGGACTTGTTGGTGTCCAGGAACTGGCCGGTGGCCTGGTCCAGGGTCGCCGCCAGTACCTTGGCTTTCGGGTTGGCGTAGGCGCTGCCCAGGTGCTCCAGGGAAGCGGCCAGGGCCAGGAACTCGCCCAGGGAATCCCAGCGCAGGAAGTTCTCTTCGACCAGTTGCTGTACGTGCTTCGGAGCCGAACCGCCGGCGCCGGTTTCGAACAGGCCGCCGTTGTTCATCAGCGGAACGATCGACAGCATCTTGGCGCTGGTGCCCAGCTCCATGATCGGGAACAGGTCGGTCAGGTAGTCACGCAGCACGTTGCCGGTGACCGAGATGGTGTCCTTGCCTTCGCGGATGCGCTGCAGGGAAACCTTCATGGCCTCGACCGGTGCCAGGACGCGGATGTCCAGGCCAGTGGTGTCGTGATCCTTCAGGTACTTCTGGACCTTCTCGATCAGCACGCCGTCGTGGGCGCGCTGCGGGTCGAGCCAGAACACAGCCGGGGTGCTGCTGGCGCGAGCACGGTTGACGGCCAGTTTGACCCAGTCCTGGATCGGCGCGTCCTTGGTCTGGCACATGCGGAAGATGTCGCCGGCTTCGACTTCCTGGGACAGCAGCAGGTTGCCCTTGCCGTCGACCACGCGGATCACGCCGTCGGCCTTGGCCTGGAAGGTCTTGTCGTGGGAGCCGTACTCTTCGGCTTTCTGCGCCATCAGGCCAACGTTCGGCACGCTGCCCATGGTGGTCGGATCGAAGGCACCGTGTTGCTTGCAGTCTTCGATGACGGCCTGGTAGATGGTCGCGTAGCAGCGATCCGGGATCACTGCCTTGGTGTCCTGCAGCTGGCCTTCGGTGTTCCACATCTTGCCCGAGTCACGGATCATGGCCGGCATCGAGGCGTCGACGATCACGTCGCTCGGCACGTGCAGGTTGGTGATGCCCTTGTCGGAGTTGACCATGGCCAGCGCCGGACGCACGTCGTAGACCGCCTTGACGTCGGCTTCGATCTGCGCCTGCTGTTCGGCTGGCAGGTCCTTGATACGGGCGTACAGGTCGCCGATACCGTTGTTCAGGTTGAAGCCGACCTGCGCCAGTACCGCGGCGTGCTTGTTCAGCGCGTCCTTGTAGTACTCGGCAACGATCTGGCCGAACATGATCGGGTCGGAGACCTTCATCATGGTCGCTTTCAGGTGGACCGACAGCAGTACGCCGCTGGCCTTGGCGTCTTCGATCTCGGCGGCGATGAACGCGCGCAGCGCCTTGGTGCTCATCACGGCGCAGTCGATGATTTCACCGGCCTTGACTGAGGTTTTTTCCTTCAGAACGGTGGTGGTGCCGTTCTTGTCCAGCAGTTCGATGCGCAGGCTGTCATCGGCTTCGATCAGCGCGGCTTTCTCGCTGCCGTAGAAGTCGCCCTGGCTCATGTGGGCCACGTGGGACTTGGAGTCGGCTGCCCAGGCGCCCATCTTGTGCGGGTGCTTGCGCGCGTAGTTCTTGACCGACAGCGGGGCGCGGCGGTCGGAGTTGCCTTCGCGCAGGACCGGGTTCACGGCGCTGCCCTTGATGCGGTCGTAGCGAGCCTTGGCTTCTTTCTCGGCGTCGGTAGCGGCGGCTTCAGGGTAGTCGGGAACGTTGAAGCCCTTGGCTTGCAGTTCCTTGATCGCGGCCTTGAGCTGCGGGACCGAAGCGCTGATGTTCGGCAGCTTGATGATGTTGGCTTCTGGCGTGGTCGCCAGTTGGCCCAGTTCTGCCAGGTGGTCGGCCACTTGCTTGTCGGCGCCGAGCTGTTCGGGGAAGGCAGAAAGGATACGGCCGGCCAGAGAGATGTCCCGGGTTTCTACGGCGATGTCAGCGCAAGCGGTGAAGGCTTCGACGATGGGGAGCAGTGAATAGGTGGCGAGGGCGGGGGCTTCGTCGGTGAAGGTGTAGATGATCTTGGATCGGGTGGGCATATTCGGGTTAACTCTCTGTTTTGCTGAGCGTGCGCAGAATCTCGAAGTGCGCAGGGTAGGCGCTTCGCCCGGACACATCCATAAGCAGAAGGTCGAGGGTTCTGTGCGGTGATGGTGGATTGCATCAGTCGAGTGTCAAACGGCTGAACTGCGGTAACAGCCCAGTCAGGTCGGGGTTACGTGTCAGACGGTTCGCCCCAGTGACCCTTTGGTCACCGCCGGAGTATACCAAAACCTTGGTCGTAATCATCAAGATCAACGTGTAACTGCGGCTTTTTTAGACCAAAGACGTAGGCGTTAGTGCCCCATTTCGGGGCGTTTTCGCCCAAGGTTCCCGTTGCCGTGCAACTGGGTTACGCTCAGGGGATCCAGATGACGTACCACACCAAAAAAAACGGAGTGCAGCATGGGATACCAGAAAATCAAGGTTCCGGCAGTCGGCGACAAAATCACCGTCAATGCGGACCATTCTCTCAATGTTCCTGATAATCCGATCATCCCGTTCATCGAAGGCGACGGCATTGGCGTCGACGTCAGTCCCGTCATGATCAAAGTGGTGGATGCTGCTGTAGAAAAAGCCTATGGGGGCAAGCGCAAGATTTCCTGGATGGAAGTCTACGCCGGTGAGAAGGCCACCCAGGTCTACGACCAGGACACCTGGCTGCCCCAGGAAACCCTGGATGCGGTGAAAGATTACGTCGTCTCCATCAAGGGGCCGCTGACCACGCCGGTCGGTGGTGGTATCCGCTCCCTCAACGTCGCTCTGCGCCAGCAACTGGACCTGTACGTGTGCCTGCGTCCGGTGGTGTGGTTCGATGGCGTGCCGAGCCCTGTGAAAAAGCCGGGTGACGTCGACATGGTGATCTTCCGCGAGAACTCCGAAGACATCTACGCCGGTATCGAATGGAAGGCGGGCTCGCCTGAAGCCAATAAAGTCATCAAGTTCCTGAAAGAAGAAATGGGCGTTACCAAGATCCGTTTCGACCAGGACTGCGGCATCGGTATCAAACCGGTATCTAAAGAAGGTACCCAGCGCCTGGTGCGCAAGGCCCTGCAATATGTAGTGGACAACGACCGCAAGTCGCTGACCATCGTGCACAAGGGCAACATCATGAAGTTCACCGAAGGTGCCTTCAAGGACTGGGGCTACGAGGTGGCGAAGAACGAATTCGGCGCCGAGTTGCTCGATGGCGGCCCGTGGATGAAGTTCAAGAACCCGAAAACCGGCCGCGAAGTCATCGTCAAGGATGCCATCGCCGACGCCATGCTCCAGCAGATCCTGCTGCGTCCGGCCGAATACGATGTGATCGCTACCCTTAACCTCAACGGCGACTACCTGTCCGACGCCCTGGCGGCGGAAGTGGGTGGCATCGGTATCGCCCCGGGCGCCAACCTGTCCGACACCGTGGCCATGTTCGAAGCCACCCACGGTACCGCGCCCAAGTACGCCGGCAAGGACCAGGTCAACCCGGGTTCGGTGATCCTCTCGGCCGAGATGATGCTGCGCCACCTGGGCTGGACCGAGGCGGCGGACCTGATCATCAAGGGCACCAACGGCGCCATCAAGGCCAAGACCGTGACCTACGACTTCGAGCGCCTGATGGAAGGCGCCACCCTGGTCAGCAGCTCCGGTTTCGGTGAGGCCCTGATCAAGCACATGTAAGGCAGGCACATAAAAGCCGACCCGTTCGCAGGAACGGGTCGGCTTTTTTATGGGCTACTGGCTGAAACGGTTAAACGTTTGCGGAGCTGGCAGCGGGTGCTGGAGCGGGTGAGGCAGTGTTTGCGGTGGCAGAACTGATATTGACTGCGTGCTGGCCCTTGGGGCCCTGGACAATGTCGAAGGTAACGGCCTGGCCGGCTTTCAATGTCTTGTAGCCGTCCATCTGGATGGCGGAGTAGTGGGCGAAGAGGTCCTCGGTCTTGCCGTCTTCATTGATGAATCCATAGCCCTTGGCATTGTTGAACCACTTGACTTTACCGCTTGCCATCCTCATATCCCTCTGCAAAGGACTCCATCACTGGAGTATCATCCACTCCATCCGCATATGAACCTGCGAAAATTCTGGTTGACTGCGCGGATCTTTATCGACCACGGTGGGTTCTTATTGGTTGTAACACCGTTTTGCCGATAGTCAAGGTCGGGCGACAGTCGTTTAAACGCCGGCGTTGCGGTCAACCCACAACCTTAACCTGTCGAAATGATGAAATTCTTTCCATGCATGCACATAGCCAGATTCGACTAACATTCAATCAGGATCGTCCGCAATCGCATGAGGACGAGGGTTCCGGCCTGGCGGTGCAGGAGGCCAAACCTACGCTGCAGGCGCCACCGATGTACAAGGTGGTTTTGTTCAACGATGACTACACACCGATGGATTTCGTCGTCGAAGTGCTCGAGGTGTTTTTCAACCTGAATCGTGAGCTGGCGACCAAGGTCATGCTGGCCGTCCATACAGAAGGACGGGCAGTGTGCGGATTGTTTACCCGCGACATCGCCGAAACCAAGGCCATGCAGGTCAACCAATACGCCAGGGAAAGCCAGCATCCGCTACTCTGTGAAATCGAGAAGGACGGTTAATCGCCGACCACTTGGGTATGAGGTGAAGCTATGTTAAACCGCGAGCTCGAAGTCACCCTCAATCTGGCCTTCAAGGAGGCACGTTCGAAGCGTCATGAGTTCATGACCGTCGAACACCTGCTGCTGGCGTTGCTGGATAATGAGGCTGCAGCCACCGTATTGCGTGCCTGCGGCGCGAACCTCGACAAACTCAAACACGACCTGCAGGAGTTCATCGACTCCACCACGCCGCTGATCCCCGTGCATGACGAGGACCGCGAGACCCAGCCAACCCTGGGCTTCCAGCGTGTGCTGCAGCGCGCAGTCTTCCATGTCCAGAGCTCGGGCAAGCGTGAAGTCACCGGCGCCAATGTACTGGTAGCGATTTTCAGCGAACAGGAAAGCCAGGCGGTGTTTCTGCTCAAGCAGCAGAGCGTCGCCCGCATCGACGTGGTCAACTACATCGCCCATGGCATCTCCAAGGTGCCGGGCCATGGTGAGCACTCCGAAGGCGAGCAGGACATGCAGGATGAAGACGGCGGCGAAACCTCGTCGTCGGGCAATCCCCTGGATGCCTATGCCAGCAACCTCAACGAGCAGGCACGCCAGGGGCGCATCGACCCGCTGGTCGGTCGCGAGATGGAAGTCGAGCGGGTAGCGCAGATCCTGGCCCGCCGGCGCAAGAACAACCCGCTGCTGGTGGGTGAGGCCGGTGTCGGCAAGACCGCCATCGCAGAAGGCCTGGCCAAGCGCATCGTCGACGGCCAGGTGCCGGACCTGCTGGCCCACAGCGTGGTCTACTCCCTGGACCTGGGCGCCTTGCTGGCCGGTACCAAATACCGCGGCGACTTCGAGAAGCGCTTCAAGGCGCTGCTCGGCGAGCTGCGCAAACGGCCGCAGGCGATCCTGTTCATCGACGAGATCCACACCATCATCGGTGCCGGTGCGGCCTCGGGTGGGGTGATGGACGCCTCCAACCTGCTCAAGCCGCTGCTGTCCTCGGGTGAAATCCGTTGCATCGGCTCCACCACCTTCCAGGAATTTCGCGGCATCTTCGAGAAAGACCGTGCCTTGGCGCGGCGTTTCCAGAAAGTCGATGTCAGCGAGCCGTCGGTGGAAGACACCGTGGGTATCCTGCGCGGCCTGAAGGGCCGTTTCGAGAGCCACCACAACATCGAGTACAGCGATGAAGCCCTGCGTGCAGCTGCCGAGCTGGCCGCGCGCTACATCAATGACCGGCACATGCCGGACAAGGCCATCGACGTGATCGACGAGGCGGGCGCCTACCAGCGCCTGCAGCCGGTCGAGTTGCGGGTCAAGCGCATCGATGTGCCGCAAGTTGAAGACATCGTCGCCAAGATTGCGCGGATTCCGCCAAAACACGTCACCAGTTCCGACAAGGAGCTGCTGCGTAACCTGGAGCGCGACCTGAAGCTGACGGTGTTCGGCCAGGATGCGGCCATCGACTCGCTGGCCACCGCCATCAAGCTGTCCCGCGCCGGACTCAAGTCGCCGGACAAGCCGGTCGGTTCGTTCCTGTTCGCAGGGCCCACCGGCGTCGGCAAGACCGAAGCGGCCCGGCAGCTAGCCAAGGCGCTGGGGGTCGAGCTGGTGCGCTTCGACATGTCCGAGTACATGGAGCGGCACACCGTGTCGCGCCTGATCGGTGCGCCTCCAGGCTACGTCGGTTTCGACCAGGGTGGCCTGCTTACCGAAGCCATCACCAAGCAACCGCATTGCGTATTGCTGCTCGATGAAATCGAGAAGGCCCACCCGGAAGTCTTCAACCTGCTGCTGCAGGTGATGGACCACGGCACCCTGACCGACAACAACGGGCGCAAGGCGGATTTCCGCAACGTGATCGTGATCATGACCACCAACGCCGGTGCCGAAACCGCTGCGCGGGCCTCCATCGGCTTCACCCAGCAGGATCACTCGTCCGATGCCATGGAAGTGATCAAGAAGAGCTTCACGCCGGAGTTCCGCAACCGCCTGGACACCATCATCCAGTTTGGTCGCCTCAGTCACGAGACGATCAAGAGCGTGGTGGACAAGTTCCTCATCGAGCTGCAGGCGCAACTGGAAGACAAGCGCGTTCTGTTGGAAGTGAGCGATGCGGCGCGCAGCTGGCTGGCGGCCGGTGGCTACGATGCGCAGATGGGGGCGCGGCCAATGGCGCGGCTGATCCAGGACAAGATCAAGCGGCCGCTGGCCGAAGAGATCCTGTTTGGCGAACTGGCCGAGCATGGCGGTGTGGTGCACATCGACATTCGCGATGGCGAGCTGGTGTTCGACTTCGAGACCACGGCTGAGATGGCATAACGGCTGATCGCGGGGCAAGCCCGCTCCCACAGGGGGATAATGGATGCCCTTGTGGGAGCGGGCTTGCCCCGCGATGCTTTTAGCGAGCAAACGAAAACGCCCGGCATCGAGCCGGGCGTTTTCGTTGGTGTCGCTTAGCGGGCGCGGTAGGTGATGCGCCCTTTGCTCAGGTCGTAAGGCGTCAGTTCAACGCGGACCTTGTCACCGGTCAGAATTCGAATGTAGTTCTTGCGCATTTTCCCAGAAATATGCGCGGTTACGACGTGCCCGTTTTCCAACTCCACACGGAACATGGTGTTGGGCAGGGTGTCGACGACAGTGCCTTCCATTTCGAAGCTGTCTTCTTTCGACATGCAGTAAAGCCCTCGGTATCCAGTTAATGGCCCGGTGCACAACTGCGCCAGGCAAAAAAAGTGGCGTGCATTGTGCCCGAAAAATGGGCCTCAAGCCAAGGATTTCAGTTCAGGGTTACCCAGCGCTGGTTGATCAGCAGTTCGATGGGGCGGTACTGGGTCTTGTAGTTCATCTTTTTGCAGTTCTTGATCCAGTAGCCAAGGTAGACGGCGTCGAGCCCCTGGCGCAGGGCTTCGGTGATTTGCCAGAGGATGGCGTAGCGACCCAGGCTGCGGCGTTCTTCGTCGGGGTCATAGAAGGTGTAGACCGCCGAAAGGCCATTGGGCAGCAGGTCGGTGACCGCCACGGCCACCAGGCGGCCCTGCAGGCGGAACTCGTAGAAGCGCGAAAACGGCAGGTCGCGGACCAGGAAGGTGGAGAACTGGTCGCGGCTGGGCGGGTACATGTCGCCGTCGGCGTGGCGCTGCTCGATGTAGCGCCGGTACAGCTCGAAGTACTCTTCCTTGAACGCCGGGCGGGCGCCAGTGACGGTCAGGTCGGCATTGCGCTTGAGGATGCGCTTTTGCTGGCGGTTGGGCAAAAAGCGCGCAGCCGGAATCCGCGCCGGCACGCAGGCGTTGCAATTCTGGCAATGCGGCCGGTACAGGTGGTCGCCGCTGCGCCGGAAACCCATTTCCGACAGGTCCGCGTAGACATTCACATCCATCGGCTGGCTCGGGTCGAGAAACAGCGTGGTGGCCTGTTCGTCTGGCAGGTAGCTGCAGGAATGGGGTTGAGTGGCATAAAACTTCAAACGCGCCAACTCTGTCATGATCAACCCCTCGGGAGGTGCTTTTGTTTTAAGTGTATGTCAGCTGGAAAAACTCGCCTAGCAAACCCAGCTGGCCGTACTGGGTTGGTCCAGATAGCGCTGAAGGTAGTCGGCAAAGGTCGCCCGGGCAATGGCGCGGGCACCGAGGCTGTGCAAGTGTTCGGTCGGCATCTGGCAGTCGATCAGGACGAATCCTGCCTGTTGCAGGTGCTCGACCAGGGTCACGAAGCCCACCTTGGAGGCATTGTCGGCGCGGCTGAACATCGACTCGCCAAAGAATAGCCGACCCATGGCCAGGCCATACAGGCCGCCGACCAGTTCGCCATCCTGGCGTACCTCCACCGAATGGGCGTAACCCTGCCGGTGCAGCTTGAGGTAGGCCGCCTGCATGCTGTCGGTGATCCAGGTGCCGTCGGCATAGTCGCGCGGTGCGGCGCAGGCCTTGATCACGCCGGCAAAGTCCTGGTCGAAGCTGACCTGGTAGCGCCCCTGGCGCATGACCTTGCGCAGCGAGCGCGACACATGCAGTTCGTCGGGGAACAGCACGGTACGCGGATCGGGCGACCACCAGAGGATCGGCTGGCCGTCCTGGTACCAGGGGAAGCAGCCATGGCGGTAGGCCTGCACCAGTCGCTCGGCACTCAGGTCGCCACCGGCCGCGAGCAGGCCGTTGGGGTCGCGCAGGGCTTTGTCCAGAGGTGGGAAGGTCAGGGTGTCGCGGCTCAACCAGGTCAGCATCGTCGTTCAGTGATGGAGGAGGGGAGGGCGGTCAGGATCGCCCGAAAGGGCATCGTGGGACAAGCCCGGGACTTAATGTGGGGGCAGGATGTGGGAGCAACTGTCTTTGTGGGAGCTGGCGAAGCCTGCGATCGACTGCGCAGCCGTCGCAATCCGGCCGCCTCGTTGGATCAGCCGTACTGGCGCGCCCCGGTACTGCGGCCGCTTCGCGCCCGATCGCAGCCTGGCGGCAGCTCCCACAGATACCCTGCAATCACAGGCAGCCTGCAATCATTGTGGGAGCTGGCGTAGCCTGCGATGCAGGCACCGCATGGCAACTGGCACCGCGCTGATGCCATCGCCGGCTGCGCCGGCTCCCACAGGCTTAACTGCCTTGTCTGGCAACTTGCAGGGGCATTTGTTGTCACACCTGCATAAAAACCCCTTATAAGCCTTTGTCACAAAAGAAAATGCGTGCTCAAATTGCTATATAGGAAATTGGCCCCCGTTTACGCTTCCTTCTGGCGTGCCGCCATGGCGGTAGGCGGGCAGTAATGTTAAAAGTAGTGGTTTGCTGACTGTTTGATTGGATCAATCACTGTTGGACGCGCCCTAAGCGCAGGAATAGAAGCGTTTTGAAGAAATCCACCGCAACACCGAATCCCTTGCCTGTGCCGCTCTGGCGCCAGCAGCTGCATTATCGCCTCAAGGAAGGCGCGCTGATCGCCATGGGTGCGTTGTGCCTGTACCTGTGGATGGCGCTGCTGACCTACGATCAGTCCGACCCCGGCTTCAGCCACACCAGCAACGTCGACCAGGTGCAGAACGCCGCGGGCCGCGCCGGTGCCTATTTCGCCGACATCCTGTTCATGGTGCTGGGTTATTTCGCCTATATCTTCCCGTTGCTGCTGGCGGTCAAGACCTGGCAGATCTTCCGCGAGCGTCACCAGCCCTGGCAGTGGAGCGGCTGGCTGTTTTCCTGGCGCCTGATCGGCCTGGTGTTCCTGGTGCTGTCGGGCGCGGCGCTGGCCCACATCCATTTCCATTCGGCTGCCAGCCTGCCGGCCTCGGCCGGTGGCGCGCTGGGTGAAAGCCTCGGCGACCTGGCCCGCAACGCCCTGAACGTGCAGGGCAGCACCCTGATGTTCATTGCCCTGTTCCTGTTCGGCCTGACGGTGTTCACCGACCTGTCCTGGTTCAAGGTCATGGACGTTACCGGCAAGATCACCCTCGATCTGTTCGAAGTGTTCCAGGGCGCCGCCAACCGCTGGTGGGCCGCGCGCAACGAGCGCAAGCGCCTGGTGGCACAGCTGCGCGAAGCCGACGCACAGGACTACGCAGTGGCGGCCCCCGCGGTGTCTGAACGCCGTGAACAGCCCAAGGCCAGGGAGCGCATCGTCGATCGCGACCCGCCGCTGAGCAAACCGGTTGTCGAGCGCGAGCAGCCGCCAGCACCCGCTCCGGTCCAGGCTCCCGCCCCAGTCGCAGCCCCAGCTCCCGCTCCGGTGATCATGCCGACCCCGGCCCCGGCCAGGGCCCCCGAGCCGAGCAAGCGCGTGCAGAAGGAAAAACAGGCGCCGTTGTTCGTCGACAGCGCCATTGAAGGCACCTTGCCACCGATCTCGATCCTCGACCCTGCCGAGAAGAAGCAGGTCAACTACTCGCCGGAATCCCTGGCCGGGGTTGGCCAGCTGCTGGAAATCAAGCTCAAGGAATTCGGTGTCGAAGTCTCGGTGGACTCCATCCACCCGGGCCCGGTCATTACCCGATACGAAATCCAGCCCGCCGCCGGGGTCAAGGTCAGCCGTATCGCCAACCTTGCCAAGGACCTGGCGCGGTCCCTGGCGGTGACCAGCGTGCGCGTGGTCGAGGTGATTCCGGGCAAGACCACCGTCGGTATCGAAATTCCCAACGAAGACCGGCAGATCGTGCGGTTCTCCGAGGTGCTTTCGTCGCCGCAGTACGACGAAGCCAAGTCGCCGGTCACCATGGCCCTGGGTCACGACATCGGCGGCAAGCCGGTGATCACCGACCTCGCCAAGATGCCGCACCTGCTGGTGGCCGGTACCACCGGTTCCGGTAAGTCGGTGGGCGTCAACGCCATGATCCTGTCGATCCTGTTCAAGTCGGGTCCCGAAGACGCCAAGCTGATCATGATCGACCCGAAAATGCTCGAGCTGTCGATCTACGAAGGCATTCCGCACCTGCTCTGCCCGGTGGTCACCGACATGAAGGACGCCGCCAACGCCCTGCGCTGGAGCGTGGCCGAGATGGAGCGGCGCTACAAACTGATGGCGGCCATGGGTGTGCGTAACCTGGCCGGCTTCAACCGCAAGGTCAAGGACGCCGAGGAAGCCGGCGAGCCGATCTACGACCCGATGTTCCGCCGCGAAAGCATGGACGACGTGCCGCCGGAGCTGAACACCCTGCCGACCATCGTCGTGGTGGTGGACGAATTCGCCGACATGATGATGATCGTCGGCAAGAAGGTCGAAGAACTGATCGCCCGTATCGCCCAGAAGGCCCGTGCCGCGGGTATCCACCTGATTCTCGCCACCCAGCGGCCGTCGGTGGACGTGATCACCGGCCTGATCAAGGCCAACATCCCGACCCGTATGGCCTTCCAGGTATCGAGCAAGATCGACTCGCGGACCATCATCGACCAGGGCGGTGCCGAGCAATTGCTCGGCCACGGTGACATGCTCTACATGCCGCCGGGCACCAGCCTGCCGATCCGTGTGCATGGCGCCTTCGTCTCCGACGACGAGGTCCATCGTGTGGTCGAGGCCTGGAAACTGCGCGGTGCGCCGGACTACAACGACGACATCCTCAACGGCGTCGAAGAGGCCGGCAGCGGCTTCGACGGCGGCGGTGGCGGCGGTGGTGATGGCGACGATGCCGAAACCGACGCCCTGTACGACGAAGCCGTGCAGTTCGTCCTCGAAAGCCGCCGGGCCTCCATCTCCGCCGTGCAGCGCAAGCTGAAGATCGGCTACAACCGCGCAGCGCGGATGATCGAGGCCATGGAAATGGCCGGCGTGGTCACCCCGATGAACACCAACGGCTCGCGGGAAGTGATCGCCCCGGGCGGCCCACGCGATTGATCAACACCTTGCCGGACGCCAAGGGTGGCGTTCGGCCCATTCACTGCTCAACGAGGATTTCCATGCGCGCGATTCGCATGTTGTTGGTTTCTGCCCTGGCGCTGGGTTCGGCATCGGCGTTCGCCGGTGAGGCCGACGTGGCGCGCCTGACCAAGCTGCTGGAAAGCTCCAGGACCATCGAGGCACGTTTTTCCCAGCTGACCCTGGATGCCAGCGGCACCAGCCTGCAGGAAACCGCCGGACAGATGTCGGTGCAACGTCCCGGCCTGTTCTACTGGCACACCGATGCGCCGCAGGAGCAAGTGGTCGTCTCCGACGGCAAGACCGTCACCCTGTGGGACCCGGACCTGGAACAGGCGACTATCAAGAAGCTCGACCAGCGCCTGACCGAGACCCCGGCACTGTTGCTGTCTGGCGATGTGTCGAAGATCAGCCAGAGCTTCGACATCACCTCCAAGCAGCAGGGCGAGGTCATGGACTTCACCCTCAAGCCGAAGACCAAGGACACCCTGTTCGATTCGCTGCGCCTGTCGTTTCGCAAGGGCCTGGTCAATGACATGCAGCTGATCGACAGTGTCGGCCAGCGCACCAATATCCTGTTCACCGGGGTGAAGGCCAACGTGGCGATCCCGGCGAGCAAGTTCAAGTTCGATATCCCCAAGGGTGCGGATGTCATCTCCGAGTAAGAGGTCGTAGCGCCGCCCATGGATCTGTTTCGTAGCGAACCCGTAGCCCAGCCCCTGGCCGCGCGCCTGCGCCCGGCCAACCTGGACGAGTACGTCGGCCAGGAGCACCTGCTGGCCCGCGGCAAGCCGCTGCGCGAGGCACTGGAGCAGGGCGCGCTGCATTCGATGATCTTCTGGGGCCCGCCCGGGGTCGGCAAGACCACCCTGGCGCGGCTGCTGGCGCAGTTTTGCGATGCCCACTTCGAAACCGTCTCGGCGGTGCTGGCCGGAGTCAAGGAGATCCGCCACGCGGTGGAAATCGCCAAGCAGCAGGCCGGGCAGTACGGGCGACGCACCATCCTGTTCGTCGATGAAGTGCACCGCTTCAACAAGTCCCAGCAGGACGCCTTCCTGCCGTACGTGGAAGACGGCACGCTGATCTTCATCGGCGCCACCACCGAGAACCCCTCGTTCGAACTCAACAACGCACTGCTGTCGCGGGCGCGGGTCTATGTGCTGAAAAGCCTCGACGAGCCGGCCTTGCACAAGCTGGTGCAGCGCGCCCTCACAGAAGAGCGCGGACTGGGCAAGCGCCAGCTGAGCCTGGGCGATGAGGCGTTCAAGATGCTCATGGCCGCCGCCGACGGCGATGGCCGGCGCATGCTCAACCTGCTGGAAAACGCCTCGGACCTGGCCGAAGACGGCGGCGAAATCGGTGTCGAGTTGCTGCAAAGCCTGCTCGGCGACAGCCGCCGGCGCTTCGACAAGGGTGGCGAGGCCTTCTACGACCAGATCTCGGCGCTGCACAAGTCGGTGCGCGGCTCCAACCCCGATGGCGCGCTGTACTGGTTCGCGCGCATGCTCGACGGCGGCTGCGATCCGCTGTACATCGCCCGCCGGGTGGTGCGCATGGCCAGCGAGGACATCGGCAATGCCGACCCCCGCGCCCTGAGCCTGTGCCTGGCGGCCTGGGATGTGCAGGAACGCCTGGGCAGCCCCGAAGGCGAGCTGGCGGTGGCCCAGGCCATCACCTACCTGGCCTGCGCGCCGAAAAGCAACGCGGTGTACATGGGCTTCAAGACCGCCCTGCGCGAAGCTGCCGAACACGGTTCGCTGGAGGTGCCGCTGCACCTGCGCAACGCCCCGACCAAGCTGATGAAGCAGCTGGGCTATGGCGACGAGTACCGCTATGCCCACGACGAGCCGGACGCCTATGCCGCCGGTGAAGACTACTTCCCCGACACCCTCGAGCCGCGCCAGTACTACCAGCCGGTGCCACGCGGGCTGGAGCTGAAGATCGGCGAGAAGCTCAGGCACCTGGCCGAGCTGGACCGCAAGAGCCCGCGGCAACGGAGAAAGCCATGATTGCCGTGATCGCCGCGGTCAGCGCCGGCGGCATTGCCGGCACCGTGCTGCGCTTTGCCACCGCCAATTGGGTCAACGCCCACTGGCCACGCCACTTCTATCTCGGTACGCTTGCGGTCAATCTGATTGGCTGCCTGCTGATCGGCCTGCTATACGGGTTATTTCTACATCGCCCGCTGGTGCCGGTCGAATTGCGCGCGGGCCTGATCGTCGGTTTTCTCGGCGGTCTTACAACATTTTCATCCTTTTCACTGGATACCGTGCGCCTGCTTGAAAGCGGGCAGGCGCCGCTGGCCTTCGGTTATGCCGGGATCAGCGTATTCGGCGGGCTGCTCGCAACCTGGGCCGGCCTGTCATTGACCAAATTCTGAACCAACGAGAGAACGACATGCTCGATTCCAAACTGTTACGCGGCCAACTTCAGGAAGTGGCGGACCGCCTGGCCTCCCGTGGCTTCAGCCTGGATGTCGCGCGCATCGAGGCCCTGGAAGAACGCCGCAAGGTGGTGCAGACCCGTACCGAGCAACTGCAGGCCGAGCGTAACGCCCGTTCCAAATCCATCGGCCAGGCCAAGGCCCGTGGCGAAGACATCGCCCCGCTGATGGCGGACGTGGAGCGCATGGCCGCTGAGCTGGCCAGCGGCAAGGTCGAGCTGGACGCCATCCAGGCCGAACTGGACGCCATCCTGCTGGGCATTCCCAACCTGCCGGACGCAAGCGTGCCGGTCGGTGCCGATGAAGACCACAACGTCGAAGTGCGTCGTTGGGGCACCCCGCGTAGCTTCGATTTCGAGATCAAGGACCACGTCGCCCTCGGCGAGCTGAGCGGCGGCCTGGACTTCGAAACCGCCGCCAAGCTGTCGGGCGCCCGTTTCGCCCTGCTGCGCGGTCCGATCGCCCGTCTGCACCGCGCCCTGGCGCAGTTCATGATCAACCTGCACACCAGCGAGCACGGCTACGAAGAGGCCTACACCCCGTACATGGTCCAGGCCCCGGCGCTGCAAGGCACCGGCCAGCTGCCCAAGTTCGAGGAAGACCTGTTCAAGATCAGCCGCGACGGCGAGGCCGACTTCTACCTGATCCCGACTGCCGAAGTGTCGCTGACCAACATCGTCGCCGGCGAGATCCTCGACGCCAAGCAGCTGCCGATCAAGTTCGTCGCCCACACCCCGTGCTTCCGCAGCGAAGCCGGCGCCTCGGGCCGCGACACCCGCGGCATGATCCGCCAGCACCAGTTCGACAAGGTCGAGATGGTCCAGATCGTCGAGCCGGACAAATCCATGGAAGCCCTGGAAGGCCTGACCGCCAACGCCGAGCGCGTACTCCAGGCCCTGGAGCTGCCTTACCGAGTACTGGCACTGTGCACCGGCGACATGGGCTTCAGTGCGGTCAAGACCTACGACCTGGAAGTCTGGGTGCCGAGCCAGGACAAATACCGCGAGATCTCCTCGTGCTCCAACTGTGGCGACTTCCAGGCCCGCCGCATGCAGGCGCGCTGGCGCAACCCGGAAACCGGCAAGCCGGAGCTGGTCCACACCCTGAACGGTTCGGGCCTGGCGGTCGGTCGCACCCTGGTGGCGGTGCTGGAGAACTACCAGCAGGCCGACGGTTCGATCCGTGTGCCGGAGGTACTCAAGCCGTACATGGGTGGCCTGGAGGTCATCGCCTAAATGGAATTCCTGCCGCTGTTCCACAAACTGCGCGGCAGCCGGGTGCTGGTGGTCGGCGGAGGCGAGATTGCCCTGCGCAAATCGCGTCTGCTGGCCGATGCCGGGGCCGTGTTGCGGGTGGTCGCGCCCGAGATCGAAGCGCAACTGGCCGAGCTTGTCCGGCACAGCGGTGGTGAAATCCAGAGCCGTGGCTACCAGCCGGACGACCTCGACGGTTGCCAGCTGATCATCGCCGCCACCGACGACCCGACGCTCAATGCCCAGGTCTCGGCCGATGCCCACCAGCGCTGCGTACCGGTCAACGTGGTCGATGCGCCGGCGCTGTGCTCGGTGATCTTCCCGGCCATCGTCGACCGTTCGCCACTGGTGGTGGCCGTGTCCAGTGGCGGCGATGCGCCGGTGCTGGCACGGCTGATCCGGGCCAAGCTGGAAACCTGGATCCCGGCCGCCTATGGCGAACTGGCCGGGTTGGGCGCGCGTTTTCGCGACAAGGTCAAGGCCCTCTACCCGGACGTCAACCAGCGTCGCGGCTTCTGGGAAGATGTGTTCCAGGGCCCGATCGCCGAGCGTCAGCTGGCCGGGCAGGGCGCCGAAGCCGAGCGTTTGCTGCAGGCCAAGATCGACGGCGCCAGCGCGCAGGCGCCGGGTGAGGTGTACCTGGTGGGCGCGGGCCCGGGCGATCCGGACCTGCTGACCTTCCGTGCCCTGCGCCTGATGCAGCAGGCCGATGTGGTGCTCTATGACCGCCTGGTGGCCCCGGCGATCATCGAGATGTGCCGCCGTGATGCCGAGCGCATCTACGTCGGCAAGCGCCGCGCCGAGCATGCCGTGCCCCAGGAGCAACTCAACCAGCTGCTGGTGACCCTGGCCCGCCAGGGTAAGCGCGTGCTGCGCCTGAAGGGCGGTGATCCGTTCATCTTCGGCCGTGGTGGTGAGGAGATCGAGGAACTGGCCGAGCAGGGCATTCCCTTCCAGGTGGTGCCGGGCATCACGGCGGCCAGCGGTTGCTCGGCCTATGCCGGGATTCCGCTGACCCACCGCGATTATGCCCAGTCGGTACGCTTCGTCACCGGCCACCTCAAGGACGGCACCAGCAACCTGCCCTGGCATGACCTGGTGGCGCCGGCCCAGACCCTGGTGTTCTACATGGGTCTGGTGGGCTTGCCGACCATCTGCGCCGAGCTGATACGCCATGGCCGCGCCGCCGATACCCCGGCGGCGCTGGTGCAGCAGGGCACCACGCCGAACCAGCGGGTGTTCACCGGTACCCTGGCCGACCTGCCGGCGCTGGTGGCCGAGCATGAAGTCCATGCGCCGACCCTGGTGATCGTTGGCGAAGTGGTCCAGCTGCGTGACAAGCTGGCCTGGTTCGAAGGCGCCCAGTCCTAGAGCGCATCGCGGGGCAAGCCCGCTCCCACAGAGGATTCAGGCATGGCCAGGTCTCTGTGGGAGCGGGCTTGCCCCGCGAAGAGGCCCTAACGGCCACCCCAGATCCCACGCCCCACCAGCCGCTCCCGATCATGCGCCACAGTGAAATCCTGCAATGGCCCCTTGGGCACGATGCCATTCGGGTTGATGGTCTTGTGGCTCATGTAATAGTGCTTCTGGATATGCTCGAAATTCACCGTCGCGGCCACCCCCGGCCACTGATACAGCTCCCGTAGCCAGTTCGACAGGTTCGGATAATCGGCCAGGCGCCGCAGGTTGCACTTGAAGTGCCCGTGGTACACCGCATCGAAGCGCACTAGCGTGGTGAACAGCCGCCAGTCAGCTTCGGTCAGGTATTCACCGGCCAGGTAGCGCCGCTCGCCCAGGTGCCGCTCCAGGCAATCCAGCTCGGCAAACAACCCATCGAACGCCTGCTCGTACGCCTGCTGCGAGGTGGCGAAGCCTGCGCGGTACACGCCGTTGTTGATGGCCGGATAGATCCGCTCGTTGAGCGCATCGATCTCGGCTCGCAGCGGCTCGGGGTAGAGGTCCAGGGTGTTGCCGGTCAACTCATCGAAGGCATGGTTGAAGATGCGGATGATCTCCGACGACTCGTTGTTGACGATGCGCTGCGCCTGCTTGTCCCACAGCACCGGCACCGTGACCCGGCCGCTGTAGTGCGGGTCGTCGCGGGTGTAGCGCTGATGCAGGAAATCCAGCTGATCGAGCTTGTCGCCGGTGGAGCCCTGGTGCTTGTCGAAGGTCCAGCCATGCTCGCCCATCAACCAGCTGACCACCGACACGTCGATCAGGTTTTCCAGGCCCTTGAGCTTGCGAAAGATCAGGGTGCGGTGCGCCCAAGGGCAGGCCAGGGACACGTAAAGGTGATAGCGACCGGCCTCGGCGGCGGGCAGGGGATTGCGCCGTTGTGCCTGCTCGCGCTGGAAGGCGCCGTCCTTGCTGCTTTGGTACCACTGGTCTTGCCAGCGGCCGTCGATCAACAGACCCATGATGCGTTCCTCGGCAAACGTTCGAATATAGCACCCAGTGTACGGGGCTGGATTCGAACGAAAAGCGCAAAGTCCGGGCCTGTTTGATCGAGTCAGTCGATCAGTTGCGCGAATCCCAATAACGGCGGGCTTGGGCAAACGCCTCGTCACGGGATTGACCCAGGCCGCGCAGGGCCAGGGCCATGGTCGCGACCACGGCCAGTTCGCCGTAGCTGTCCTGCGCCTCACCATGCCATACCGACAGCAGGTGCGCCGGTTCCAGGCTCGCCGGTTTGACATGGCGACGGGCCGCCAGGGCCGGCCATTCTTCATCCCAGGCCTCGCCGCCTGCCGTGCCGTACAAATGGCTTTCGGTGTCCGGGTTGATCTCGATCTCGCCGCCGTCGCCCTTGACCACGATCGCCGTGTCGCCGAGCAGACGGCTGGCCTCGCGGTGCACCGCCTGGTAGCCGGGGTGGAAGATGCTCTGCAGGCCGCAACGAGCGCCCAGCGGGTTGAGTACCCGGGCCAGGGAGTGGATCGGCGAGCGCAGGCCCAGGGTGTTGCGCAGGTCGATCATCCGTTGCAGGCGCGGGGCCCAGTCGTGCAGCGGGATAAAGGCCAGCTGCTGGCTGTCCAGTGCCTGTGCGACGGCCTGCCAGTCACGGCACAGTGGAATCTGCAGCAGGTCCAGCACCTGCTCGGTGTACAGCCGCCCGGCGGTGTGCGCGCCGCCGCCGTGCAGCAGGATACGTACGCCATTGGCGGCCAGGCACTTGGCGGCCAGCAGGTACCAGGGCAGGTGACGCTTCTTGCCGGCGTAGCTCGGCCAGTCCAGGTCCACGGCAATGGCCGGCGCCTGCACGCGCTGGCGCAAGGCTTCGGTGAAACCGGCCAGTTCCTCGGCGCTTTCCTCCTTGTGCCGCAGCAGCATCAGGAACGCGCCCAGCTGGGTTTCCTCGACCTCGCCGTCGAGCAGCATGCCCATGGCCTCACGGGCCTCTTCGCGGGTCAGGCCGCGGGCGCCACGCTTACCCTTGCCGAGAATGCGCACGAACTGGGCAAAGGGGTGTTCGGCCGGGGTTTCGATGATCAGCGGACGAGGGTCGGTCATATGCAGTTGGTCGGCTTGGGCAGGCCCGCGAGCTTCGCGGCGAGTTTGGCGGGAGTGCCTTTGAACAGACGGTTCAGGTGCATACTGTTGCCTTTCTCCGGGCCCAGCTTGAGCGCGGTGTACTTGATCAGCGGGCGGGTGGCCGGCGACAGCTCGAACTCCTGGTAGAAAGCGCGCAACAGGTTCAGCACCTCCCAGTGTTCCGCGGTCAGCTCGATCTGCTCGTGGCTCGCCAGTGCCTGGGCGACCTCGTCGGACCAGTCATCGAGCTCGACCAGGTAGCCATCCTTGTCCAGGGCGATACTGCGCCCAGCAACGGTAAGCGCATTCATAGCCAGCTGTTGACCTTGTCGTAGTCCAGTGACAGCGCCACGAAGGCCGGGTAGTCGATGGCCTGGACGGCATCGTCGACAACGATGGCGCGGGCCTGCAGGTCTTCTTCAAGGGCGAACAGGCGGCCTTGCAGCTGGCGCGCCTGCAGGCTGGCCAGGGGCTCGCTGCCGGGTTGCAGGGCATACACCGCATCGCCGCAGAGCAGCAGGCCGTCCTGGCTGCCGAGCAGGCGCAGGCAGCTATTCAGGCGATTGTCGCCAAAGGGCGAATGGGAAATCACGTGCAGGGTGCTCATCAGAGGGTCACCACCTGGTCGAAACGGTCGATCAACGCGGCCAGTGCGGCGTCGTCCAGCACCTGCACCGGCAGGCTCAGGCTGTCAGCGGCGAGGCCGCGCTCCTGCAAGCTGCTGGTGGCGGCGAAGAGCTCTTCGACGCCGAACATCGGCAGCGCCTGCAGGTTGGCGGCGAGGTTCTTCTGCTGCACCTGGGCCGGCTGCTGGCCGGGGGCGAGCTGGAACACGCCGTCATCGAGAAACAGCATGCCCAGGGGCAGGTCGAAGGCACCGCCGGCCAGGGCGATATCCAGCGCCTCGCGGGCGGACGGGCCGGCCCAGGGCGCCTGACGGCTGATGATCAGCAAGGACTTGGCCATCTCAATCGCCTCCAAAGCAGATCAGGCGGTCGGCGCTTTGCGCCCCTTCGTGCAATTGGCCCAGGCCCGACAACTCCCAGGGCGCCGGCAGATTCACCGCCGGGCGCTGGTAGCGTTGGGCTTCCTCGGCATTGAGCACGCCACGGCGCAGGGCGGCGGCGATGCACACCACCGCATCGAGTTGCTGCTCGCTGATGAAGGCGCGCCACTGGGCAGCGACGTCCACTTCATCCTGGGGCGCAACCACGTTGGCCGAGGCGCTGTGCACGCCGTCCTGATAGAAAAACAACCGGACAATCTCATGCCCGCCGGCCAGTGCCGCCTGGGCAAAGCGCAGGGCGCGGCGCGAGGAGGGCGCATGGGCCGGAGAAAAAACCGCAATGGCGAACTTCATGGAAGGCTCATTCAGCAAAACTGCGCCAATCATAAAGCAAAAAGCCCGCAGCATCATGCCGCGGGCTCGTGTAGGAGCGGGCTAGCCCCGCGAAGGCCTAAAACCTCAAGCCTTCTCTTTATGCTCAGGCAAGAACCAGTTCAACACCAGGGCACAGATCCCCCCGGTCGCCACCCCCGACTCCAGCACATTGCGCAGCGCCGACGGCATATGGGCCAGAAACTCCGGCACCTGCGCCACACCCAGGCCCAGGGCCAGCGACACCGCGATAATCAGCAGTGCACGACGGTCCAGGTTGATGCTGGCGAGGATATTGATCCCCGACGCCGCCACCGCCCCGAACATCACCATGGCCGCGCCACCGAGCACCGGCTCCGGCACCGCCTGGATCACCCCGGCAACGCTCGGGAACAGGCCCAGAATCACCAGCATGGCGGCAATCCACACACCGATATGGCGGCTGGCGATGCCGGTCAGCTGAATCACCCCGTTGTTCTGGGCGAAGATCGAGCTCGGGAAGGTATTGAACACCCCGGCCAGCAGCGAATTGGCGCCGTTGACCAGCACACCGCCCTTGATCCTTTGCATCCACAGCGGGCCTTCGACCGGCTGGCGCGACACCTTGCTGGTGGCGGTGACATCACCGATGGCTTCCAGCGAGGTCACCAGGTAGATCACCAGCATCGGAATGAACAGCGCCCAGGAGAAGCCCAGGCCGAAATGCAGCGGCATCGGCACCTGGAACAGCTCGGCTTCGTGCATGCCGGTGAAGTCCAGGCGACCCAGGTAACCGGCCAGGGCGTAGCCCACGGCCAGGGCGATGACGATGGCGCAGCTGCGCATCCACACCAGTGGAATACGGTTGAGCACCACGATAATTGCCAGCACCACACCCGACAGCAGAAGGTTCTCGCCGTTGGCGAAGGTGCCGTTGCCCATGGCGGTGAAACCGCCGCCCATGCTGATCAGGCCGACCTTGATAAGCGTCAGGCCGATCATCAGCACCACGATACCGGTCACCAGCGGCGTGATCAGGCGTTTGACGAAAGGCAGGATGCGCGAAATGCCCATCTCCACGAAGGAACCTGCGATCACCACACCGAAAATTGCCGCCATCACGCCTTCCACCGGCGTACCTTGCTTGACCATCAGCGCGCCACCGGCGATCAGCGGCCCGACAAAGTTGAAACTGGTGCCCTGGACAATCAGCAGCCCGGCGCCGAACGGCCCGAAGCGCCGGCACTGGACGAAAGTGGCGATCCCGGAAATCACCAGCGACATCGACACAATCAGGTTGGTATCTCGTGCCGACACACCCAGCGCCTGGCAGATCAGCAGCCCTGGCGTCACGATCGGCACAATGATCGCCAGCAGATGCTGCAACGCCGCCAGCATGGCGATCAGCGGTCGTGGCCGGTCCTCAAGGCCGAGAACCAGTTCATTGGGCTGCGCGACGGCGCCGGGCCCTTGCTCGATTGAACTCATGGGAATACTGCCCCGGAAGAAAAAAGGAGCGCATTCTACGGGCCAGAACCCGTTTGGGGTAGTACAAGCACCTCACCTGTGGGAGCAACAGTCTTTGTGGGAGCTGGCGAAGCCTGCGATCGACTGCACAGCAGTCGCAATCCGGCCACCTCGTTGGCTCAGATGTACCGAGGCGGTCTGGTTTTACGGCCGCTTCGCGCCCGACCGCAGCCTATCGGCAGCTCCCACAGAGTCCGGGGCATGCCGGGAACCCTTGTGGGAGCTGGCGAAGCCTGCGATGCAAGGCAACGCCTTGCCACCTCTATACGACATCCACAAAAAAGCCCGCCGAAGCGGGCTTTCTCACAAGCAGGTTACCAACCGATCAGTCATCCCGACCCATCAAGCCGAACAGCTGCAGCAGGCTGACGAACAGGTTGTAGATCGACACATACAGGCTGATGGTCGCCATGATGTAGTTACGCTCGCCACCGTGGATGATCGCGCTGGTCTGGAACAGAATGCAGACCGACGAGAACAGCACGAAACCGGCGCTGATCGCCAGCTGCAGGCCGCTGATCTGGAAGAACAGGCTGGCCAGCACCGCACCCATCAGGACGAAGAAACCGGCGGTGATGAAACCACCGAGGAAGCTCATGTCCTTGCGGGTGATCAGCACATAGGCCGACAGGCCGCCGAACACCAGGGCAGTCATGGCGAAAGCCGAACTGACCACCTCGGCGCCACCGGCCATGCCCAGGTAACGGTTGAGGATCGGGCCGAGGATGAAGCCCATGAAACCGGTGAGGGCGAAGGTGGACACCAGGCCCCAGACCGAGTCACGCAGCTTGTTGGTGAGGAAGAACAGACCGTAGAAGCCGATCAGCACCACGAACACGTTCGGGTAGCCGACGCGCATCTGCTGCGCGACGAAGGCCATGACGCCACTGAAGGCGAGGGTGATCGCCAGCAGCCCGTATGTATTGCGCAGGACCCGGCTGACCTCTTGCTGCTCGACCTGCAAGCCGTGATTGACGGCGTAATCCTGTTCGCGCATGGCGACACTCCTGTGGGTTTGAAACGTTCAGATGCAAAGATCATATCAGAGCCTTGGAAAGCGGCCACATAGAGAGTTTGACAGCTTGTTTCATTTCGGTATCATGGCGCCCGCAATACGAGGAAGCGTGGCCGAGTGGTTTAAGGCAACGGTCTTGAAAACCGTCGATGGGCAACTATCCTAGAGTTCGAATCTCTACGCTTCCGCCATATAAGTGCCTGATTTCATTGGTGTTTCTCTTAGGCGACCCCTCAAAAGGGAACGTTTTGGGAACATTTTGGGAATGGCGGGCAGAAAGAAGGGGCCTTTACGGCCCCTTTTTTCATTTTCTCAGCTCAACTTGAGCGCCTGGTTCAACAATCCCACCACATCCGGTCCGTCCTCGCTGATCCACTTCGCATAGTGCCTGAAGATCATGGCCGTCGACGTGTGCCCCATCTGGTCCGCAATCCACTCTGGCGTGGCCAGTCCGCTGCTCAGCATCTGGCTGGCGAAGGTGTGCCGGCAGGTGTTCGGACCGCGCTGGCGAACACCGGCCTTCTCCAGGTGCGTGATCCACCATCCATGCCGCAGAACGTCCGAGGACCGGTATGGCTCACCTGTGGCGCTGTTGTGGAAGACAAACCGCACACGCTGCTCGCGTATCGTTCGGTTGTCACGATCAACGACCTCGATCAACTCCGCTGGCAGGTTCCTGGTGAACTGTTCCTGAGCCTGCAACGCGCGAAGGGAAGGTGCGAGCAGCTTGACCTTGCGCGTTGAGCGCCGTGTCTTGGTCACCTTGTACTGTCCGGCGACTCGCGCACGGCGGATCTCAACGGTACCAGAGGCCAGGTCGACATCCTCCCAGGCCAGGGCAATTGCTTCGCTGACCCTCGGGCCGGACCAGATCATGTACTGCGACAGGTTGATTTCCTGCTGCCTATCTGTCGGGTACCCAAGAATCGCGTCGATCTCTTCCCGGGTGAACGGGTCGGGATCGTCAGCATCCGGCAGAGAAATCGTAATGCCATCGGTAGGGTCGAACGCCGATCGATTTCGTGTGCGGTACAGCCGAAAGATCTGCCGCAGGTGGCTGACGATTTCCCGCACGGTCTTGTTGTGCAGCTCGGGCATCAGCACGGACTGCACCCAGTGCTGAATATCCAAGTGGTCGATCCGGTCTGCCTGCAGAGCACCCCAGCGCGGCCGAATGTGCTTCTCGGTACGGCTGCGGTACATGGCAAATCCACTGGCCGCCATCTGGTTGCGTTTGATCTCAAGCCACAGGTCGATGTAGTGGCCCAGCGTATTGGTTTTGATCCGAGGCGAATCCGGGAAGTGCCGGGCATAGCTGAACGTCCCGGCCTCGATCTCGTAGTTGATGATCCCGACCAGCCGCTCGGCGTTGGCCAGGTTCGCGGGCGAGGCATTGCCCGGGAGCGTCTCCCGGCACAGCTCGCCCTGGTAACGGAAATATACGCGGACATGGTTGCCACGTACTTCAACGCCATCTGCCATTTGCTTTGCCACTCAGAACAAAATAACGGCCCAGTGTATGGGCCGTGATCAAAGAAAGGTCCATTGCAGGGCCTAGAAGATGTAAGCCAAGTTTCTGGCTGTATGTGTCCTGGACATGAACTGTCAGCGGCCACTACGCCGGCTTCCTTGAGCTCTTTTGGCGGCTATGTTTTCCATATAAGTCGCCCATTCAGCGGTTTTGCGTTGCTGGCGGATCTGGCTACATGCGGCGTGTGTCCGGGTCGCACGATACTTTCCGCAAATGTCGCACAGGTTTGGCAGGTCCAGTGAGTGGGATGCCAGGCGAGGGCGGGCAGAGGGGGATGTGGTAGCCTGTGCAGCGCTGGCCTTGGCGGGTTGTACTTGCATGGTGCTTCTCCTTGGGGTTGGTCAGGTGCTGGGGAGTTGCCGCTCCCCAGCACTTTCTTTTTCCGGCCTGGCCGGTGTCAGCTGAGGCGGTACTGCTTACCGCCCTCGATCACGTAGAAATCCACATCTCGCAGGCGGTACAGGCCACCTGGGCCGCCGTGGACGAAGAAGTCGTCGTAGGGTGGTTTGCCGACCAGGACCGGGAAAAGCTTGGTGGCCTGGTGGGCGTACTCGCTGTTTTTCTTGATCAGGGCATACAGCTGTTGTCCGATAGGGCGGCAGCCGTCTGGTCCGTGCGCAGCCTCAAAGCCGAGCCAAGCGTTGCGCGTTTCCAGGTTCTGGAACTCCGTGGCGCCGCGTGACAAGTCGTAGCCGCGTGGCGTAGCCCAGTCTTCGAAGGCGAATAGCAATTCCAGATTCTCAGCGGGTTGGTCGTTCATGGTGCTTCTCCTCGGATACCCAGGCTTTACGGCGCCCGGGCAGCAGATATCAATGGAGCAGGGTGGTCAGCAGATCAGGAACGGCGTAGCCAACCGCCGTCAGCAGGGCCAAAGTCAGTCCGCTGGCCACCAAAGTGGTTAGCGTTTCGCGCCGGCTGGGGTGGTACGGCTCGTCATGGTCCTCATTGCGCATGGTGCTTCTCCTTGTGTTGATACCTGGGCGTTGCCGCGCCCGGGTAGGGTTAGCTGGCCTTGAAGGTCCAGCATTTCACCGTAGTGCTGCGCTGATTCGCAGCGTTGTTACGGTTGTTGAAGGCGGCGCGCACGGCGCTGTCGACGGCTCGATTGCTTTCAATAAATGGCCGTGACCGGCTGTTGCGCAGCAGGGTGCGCAAGGTGGCCACATCGGCCAGCTTTTGTTTGTGCTCGGCGGCGCGCTCGCAGAAGTCATTGAGGTTGATGGCGACCAGGTCGTCTTTTTTGCTGTGGTTGACCACAGGTTCATCACTGAGCGATTCCAGGTACTCAAACACCTCCCAGAACTCAGCTACTTCCTTCGGATCTGCGTTTACGTCGTGTTGGCGGGCAACGGCCATGCAGGTCAGCTCACGCTGAACGGCTGCATGCTGGCGATCGTTCATCGGCACGATCTCCCTCAGCGCATCCACCAAGGCCATAAGCTGGGCGTGGTTCTTGATGAGGCGCTCGATGCGGATTTCGCGTAGCTCCCGTAGGGCTTGCTCATGCACCTTGACCTGCTTACGAAACGTCTCCATGACCTGTTGTTCGGCCTTGGCCGCCATCAGCAGAAAATGGCTCACTTCGCTGGCCTGCAGGTGGTTGAGGTTGTCAGCTGCGGCGCGACTGTTGCTGGTGACCTCCGGGCGAACAAAATGCAGTTTCACGATGCGGGTGAGGATTGCCTCGGATGCCGCCACGCTGGCGTTCTGGCTGAACACCATGGTTGCGCGAAAGGGGGGAGCGTTGGTGTCGTTGCCACCATTCTTCACGCCGGTGAGGCCGAGGCCGCGACCGTTGAACAAGGGCTTGAACTGGTCGAAGTCAAACGCCTTGCCCGCCGAGCCCTCGGCATCGCTGCGGTCGGCTTCCAGCATGACGATAGGCATGCCGGCGGTCTGGCTTAGCCAGCGGCGCAGGCCAGCCTTGGTCATCTTGATCGGGTCGTCGCCTTCTTCGTCCTGACGGCCGAGCAGCTTCCACAGGAACATCAGCAGAGTGGACTTACCGGCACCGGCCTCACCGGTCACTTCCAGGAAAGGGAAGGACTGGAACTCGGCGCGAATCTGTTCAGCGAACAGCGAGCCGAACCAGAAGGCGAGGGCGATCACGCCCTGAGTGTTGAAGCAGGTCCACAGCCAGTTGAACCACTCGGCCTGGTAAGCGGAGGCATCGCGGTTGATCTCAAGCTTGATCGACTTTTGCAGCGACTTCAGGCGCAGGCCCTTGAACTCGAAATAGTCCTCGGCGTTGGCCTGCTCAAGCACCCCGCCGCGCACGGCCAGGTCACCGAACACGTAGCAGCCGTGCTCTTTGCTGTAGCCGAGGTAGTCGATGGTTTTCACCGTCTTCAGCCCGAACAGCTGGTTCTGCATGATGCGATCGAGCTGGGAGCCGGTACCGGTAAACACAGCACCCGCCGCCATACCGAGCAGGCGTTTCTTGAACTCGCTGGCAGCAGCCACCTGGCCACCGGTGAAGGTGTTCAGGACACTCGGTTCGTCATGCGGGAAGTCGACGCGAAAGTAGTACCAGGACTCGTCCGTCACTTCATTGCGCTGGAAGTACAGCGCCTGTGGGTTGCAGTTGGCGATCTCTATCACCGCGCCGCACTGGCGCAGGGCCTTATCACGGCGTTGCTTGTCGTTGAGCAACACGTCTTCGTGGCGCTCGGATTCCTCCAGGTGCTGCATGGACTTGTTGAACTTATCCAGGTCCATTTTGAACCAGTAGAGGCGGTTCTCGAACGTGAAGTGAAACTCATGGCGCTCACGCCATTCGTACATCAGCGCGCCTTTCTCGGCAGCGGACTCGGCCAACAGCAGACTGCCGTGGTGACGGGCTTCACGAATTTCATGATCAACCTGGTCGAGGCGTTTGGCGGTGTCGTCGACGAAGGCCCAGCGTTGATGTAGATCGTTCCAGTCGACCTTGCGGCCACGCTGCGGAATCTGCGCAGCCTCGCATTTGTAGCCGAGCTCGCGGGCAAGGTTGGCGTGCTTACGAGTGAAGAAGTGTGCGCCGGGCTCATTGTCCAGTCCCCAGACCAACGTGGGTAGTTTCTTGCCAGCGTTGGTACAGGACGTGGCCAGTGCCTTGAGTGACTCGAAAGGGAATGCTCCCGAGCTCATTGCCGCCACAGCATCAAGGCCGTTGTGCAGCAAGGCGATAGCGTCGAAAACGCCTTCCACGATCCACAGTTCCTGGACTTCCAGCAGGTCCAGGCCGGGTGGGCACCACCAGTAGCCCTTGGGCGACTGGCCAGGGGCGAAGCGGGCTTTCTTCTTACCGAATCGATGCGGTTGATCGATCAGGCGCTCCCAATAGCCACCTTTCTCCAGGGCAAAGCGCACTGTCGCGCTGCCAATGCCAAGCTCACGATCCCAATAGTTTTCTTGGGAGTACCACCCCTTGACGAGGCTCAGGTCGAATCCTCGGGCGAATTGTAGATAGGCGTCGGCAGAGGCGCGGGGAGCCTCCTGGGTAGACGGATAGCGTTTGCTGTAATCGTCGAACAGGTCGTCGAACAGCTCTTTGACGTGCCATTGCTCGCCGCACTTGCTCTCGCGACCGCACTTAATGAACCAGGGTTCATCCTGGCGCGAGTACAGCTCCTTCTTGCCGCAGCTCGGGCAGGTGCCCTGGCGTAGGTACTGAGTGCCTGCCCGTGGCTTCAGCCCGTATCGGTCCTGAAGACGCCGCAGTACTTCGCTGCGCAGTTGCTGTTCCATTGGTTTGTGGTTCACTGGGCACGCTCCGTCGCGCAGGCGTCGAGCTGCTTCTTCAACTCACTGCGAGTACGGCAGATGCCAGCAAGGTGCGGCAGATCTAGCAGCACCTTGGGGCCGCGCTCGCCACTGGGCACATGGCGATAGCGATCGGAGTACCAGACTTCGGCCATGGTGGTGTCGTACTGGCTGTTGAGCCACTGCAGGTAGTGCTTCGCCTGCTGCTCGTTCAGCTTCAGTTGGAGGGTGATCTTGCTCATTTCGGCCACCGGTTAGATGCAGTTTCCCCTTACCCACGCAAATCGGGGCATCAGGAAAGGGGTTTGATCGGGTTACTTCGAGGTGTTCAGCGGTTGCCGTATGCGCCGAGGTAGGTGGCGCGCCGGCACCTGATGCCGCTCTTGAGTGGCGGTATCGAGCAGGATCAGACGTGCCCAGAAGATCCCGCTGGTGGCGCATACGCCTAGGAGCCGCAAACGCCCGGTGGTCTTGCTTTCAAACTCGGCGACTGCCAACTCGGCGATTCGTTGCGCCAGATGGTCAGGGACCTCAAGCGACTGGCACAGGTACTGAGTGCAGTTCTCCAGCACCTGATGGTCGCCGGTAAGATGTAAGCCTTCTCGGCGAAACAGGAACGCCACGGCCGCCTGCTGCATCGCCGCGCGGTAGTCGGTTTCAGGGTTCAAGGTCAGGGCTACGGCGTTCATGCGGTGGCTACCTCCATGTCCAGTTGGTCCAGCAAATCGGGCTGGTCGGCGGCAGACTTCATCGCCTGGCGACGCATCACGACCGGGGCGACCGGCAACTGCACAGCCGGATTGGCCATGCCGCTCGGGCTCATTTCGTGGGTCATTTCGAACTGGGCGCGTACCGACCAGCCGCAGGCTTCGTTGGTGCATTGCAGGTAAGCCACGCGAAGGAAAATGTGCGTGCCTTCGCTGGTACGGATCCGCATGCGCTGGTTGCAGTGAGGACAGACGAGCTTGTAGGTGCTCACTGGGCACCCCCTTCACTGTGCAACTGGATCGTGGCAATCACCTCCGCATGGCGAGCGGCCTGGTACTGGCGGTGCGCTTGCAGGATGGCTTTGGCCTCAGCTTCTTCAATGACGTTATCGGCAAGGGCCTTGGCGATGATCTGGTCGACTACACCACGCTTGGCGGCAGTGTTCACCGAGCGGGTATACAGTTCGACGTTGTCCAGTGTGTCGGGCACAGCCAGTGGTACATAAAGGCCGCCGTAGAGGTTGGCAATGAACTCCGGCAGGAATGTTGTGCCGGCATCACGCTCCAACAGGTGGACCTGGTCGTAGCTCAATGGGCGGCTGCCAGCATTTTCGTAGACATGGTTGTCGAACCGCTTCAGCTCGTAACCCAAGCGGGCTGCGGCACATTCACGGCCACCTGGGAAAGCGCAGACCACTGCACTTACAACTTGGCGCAGGGTTTCTAGAACTGGTCGCTTCATGTTCTGGTTTCCTCCATGAGCCAGGGGGCTTAGTTTGTGGGCGATCCGTCTTTGATGCCGAGTAGTACGGCGGCGCGGTGTGCCTCACCTCGCAGACATTTCTTTTGGCCGTTGAGCACGGCGTAGACGGTGGACGGATGGAGGCCGTGCTCGACGGCGAAGTCCTTGACTGAAATACCTCGAAGTTCCAGGCGCGTTCTCGCGGCCTGACGCGCTTGCTCGGGTGCGTAGGTGGCGTGCATAGTTCAGATTCGTGTGATTTCGCGTAGTGATGCGATGATGTTGGTTCAAATAATTGAACCTGTCAATGATTGAGGTTCAAAAATATGTCCATCGGTGAACGGCTGAAGGAAGAAAGGTCGCGCCTGGGGCTCAGCCAGACTGACTTAGGTGCAGCTGGCGGTGTAGGAAAAACCACCCAGATTAACTATGAGAAAGGTGCCGGCAGCCCAGATGCGAAGTACTTGGCTGCAGTCGAGCCGCTGGGAATCGATGTGCTCTACGTCGTGACGGGAGAACACAAAGCGCTCCCGAACACGTGCTTGAGCCGTGAAGCGAGTAGGTTTTTTGAGGTCTATCAGCAGGTGGCTGAATCTGATCGAGAAGTGCTGTTCCGAACGGCACTGGCGTTTGCGAAGTCTCGCTCAGCTTCGTAGGTAAAGGGGCTCGGTCACTTGCCGGGGCGTGCTGTGCAATGGAAGTGATCCAGGCCATAGTGGGCAGCGGATTGTCGAGGGCGGTGCGCAAATCTGAGCCGCATCAGTGCTACGTAGGCGGCAATTCAACGAAAAGGATAGTTGGGAAGGTATGGATACGTTGATAGGCCTGTTGGTCTTGGCTGCTGCCGTTGCAGTGTTTGTAGGGATGGTACGACGTACAAACACCAAAGGGCGTGAGTTAGAACGCCAAACGAATAGTAAACCCTGGCTCACCAATCGTCCGACGTTACTCACGAAGCAGCAACGGAAGACGCTAAATAGTTCGGAACAGAAAAAAACCCAAATAAGCAATAGTCCAGAAGCTGTTCAGCTTGAGCCACGGCCCGCCAAAAAAATTACTCGTGCTATCCGTACGGGTTGGAGCATGGGGAAGGTGGAGTTCAGATATAAGGATGCGAAAGGCGAGATCACTAACCGAACCGTCACGGTCCATGCAATTACCAGAACCTACCTCAAAGGTGAATGCCATAGCCGCCAGGCTGAACGCACATTTCGTATTGCTCGAATAATTGGTGACCTCACAGACTGTGAGACAGGTGAAATAATCAGCCCTGAAAAATGGGTAGAAGAAAATGCATTGTAACAAAGAAACTAGCAGATGCGTGATACCTTGTAAGTGGCCCTGAATAATTAACAGGGCTTGCTTAAGGTCATGGCTGGCGCTCAATTCTTAAAGTTAACACTAACATAGTGAATGGACGGTTTTCCTAGGGTGGGGCGGGGGCATGAAATTTCTGGATGATGTATGGGCGTCTGTGTCGAGCGCCACTAAGCTTAGAGTTAGTGATCCATTTATCGGTACATTTGCAGTTTCTTGGGTGGTTTGCAATTGGAATTACATTGGTTTGCTTTTGTGGGGTGAGGATAAGGTTTCGGCGCGAATTAATTCGTTCTATCAGTATATTTCAGAAGCTAGCTTTTTTGCTTTCAATTCGATTTTTTTTGTTCCCTTTGCTTTTTCAATTTTTTATGTATTGGTATTTCCTTGGATTACTTTTGTTTTTAAGGCTCTCTTGAAGAAAGCTAATGATAAACTCCATCGGCAAGCGGTCGAAATTGAGCTTGATAAGGTTGGGCAACAGGAAGAGTTGAATAAGGCAAGACTAAGGTCTGATCCAGATAAGCAGTTTCTAGAGCAGAGCGTCAAGTTTGAGATTGATCGTAAAAATGAGATACTGGAGCACTTGAAGCATAGGACTCGGCGTCTGATAGCTTGGGCTGATGCGAGTGCGGTTAAATTGGCTGAGGCAGAAGCTGTTGCCGCCGAAGCTAAGAGTAAGGCACATATTGCTAAGCTTGATGAGGATAGTAAAAGCGATCAAGTGCGTTTGGAGAAAATGCGCTTTAATGTCAGCTCTTCTAGGTTGAAATCAGCGTTGGCATCACAGCGCTTTCCATCAGTTTACTTTTTTATGTCGACGATTGATGAGAGCTTGAAGACTGACGATGTACGCCTCTCTCTAACGGGAGTTGGTGAGGTTGTGGCAGCGATATTTGGGTATAAAAACTTTCAACTTATCATGGAGGATGAAGGCTTCAATAACAACGCGTTTTCCAATGTTGAATATGTTTATTATGACTCTGGAAGGTTGGCTGCAAGGCTTGAGGATATAGTTTCTGCTGAATCTTCTGCAAGTGAGGATTTGACTTCTGAGTTGCTTTTTGATCACATTCTTATGATGTTTGAAGAACTTCCATATTCTTTTCTTGATTTGGATGGTTTGGAAGAAAAGTGTTTGGAGTTTTTTGAAGATAATAAGTATTCTCTGTTGGAGCATGAAGGGGTGTCTGGTGCAATTGCCGAGTCGGACACAATTTTTGATGGTGTAGAGCTTTCAGTCGTAAAGTCTATATCGTTTGAGCGCGGGTTTTCTGCGAAGATTCAAGCTTACTCGAAAGGCTACCATAGAAGAGATATTTCTGTTCCAGGGAGGACGATGCGTATCGAGATGGAAATCAAAAGTTTTCTTCAAGTAGGGGGGCGAGCTTTAGGCGAATTTGAGTTTGTCACAGTGAGTGGTGGCTTGGACGATTTTTATGAGTCGGAGGATGAGGACATTATCGAGGCCGCTTCGATGCTTCCCTCATCACCTTCGAGTCAGTAAAAGCATCAAGTTGAGCTGATTCCATTCAGTGATGTGCTGAGAATAGGGTACTCCCGGGTGCAGTAGGTATTGAAACCAGCACCCGTCACATGGAAATGGAGTACCTACGATGGAAAACCTTACCCTGTTGGAGCATCGCTTCTTGGAGCTGCTGCGTAGCTTGAATAATCAGCAGCGAGAGGATGTGATGAGGATCTTGGAGGCGCTGCGGCAGTCGGCGGAGTAAGGCAACAGAACCCGGCCATGTGCCGGGTTTTTTGTGTTCAGGCATTCTTAGTCTGCAGGCGCCTCCACTCCCGATCCACCGCACGCTTCGCACTGCTCTTGCTGGCATAGAGATGGGTGAGCCGCTGTGGATTGGACTGGTCTCCAGCCGTAACCGTCTTTTGCTTGCCGTCCTTTTCATCACGATAGGTTGCGGTAACGCCGGTGTAATCGACGCTCTTCTCGGCCAGGTCTTCGACTTCTTCCTGGTCGGGCAACTTGGATTCAAGGTCTAGGCTGGTGATGAAACTGTCAGGGGTGAAGCTGTGACGCAGATTGCCTCCCAGCCAGACGATGGCGCCGATTTCAGCCTTGACCCCATAGAGGCTGTACGTCTGATCAGGAGTCAACTCCGGTCGGCCTTTGGCCAGGGTGTAGTTCAGCGTGGCGGTACCGCGCTGCAGGCGCTTCCACTCGGCTCGAGCCGCCTGCAACGCGCTGGCCTGGTCAGTGTAGCTGTGCCGCAGTTCCTTGAGGTTGTCACCGGCGCCGGCGATCGCCTCCTTCTTTTCGGCGCTGTTGATCTCGTAGTAATACGCCTTGACCCCGGTGTAGCTGTCACGGTCGGCCTGCAGAAAGCGATGCTGGTCACCGTCTGCGCGGGTCAGCATCACATGCGGCAGGGCCTTACCGCTGGCGGTGGTGCTCTTGCCCGCCGGCATGAACAGCAATCGCCCAGCCTTTACCGCTGAGATGGCGTCGTGCTCTTGGCCCAGACGAGTCAGCAGGTTGGCATCGCTCTCGTTGGCCTGGTCCAGGTGCACCAGCTGGATCGCGGCGAGCAATGGACTGATCACCGCCTGCAGGCCGTGAGCAGCGGCGATCGCGCCGATCACGGTGCCCAGGAGGGTACCGCTCCAACTGCGCTCACGTTTGGCCTTGAGGCCGCCGCGTAGGTCCGCACTGCGGGCACGAATGCTGAGGGTGTCCGGGGCGCCGCTGTGCTCGGTTTCGTCGACTGTGAAGCTGCCCTTGTCGACCAGACCGGTATCGCTCCAGCCCAGCCACAGTCGAACGGTGGCGCCGCGTGGCGGGATGGCCAGCAGCCCGTCATGGTCGCTGAGGTTGATGTCGAGCTGGTCCGCTTCCATGCCGCGGTTGTCGGTGAGCTCGATGCTGACCAGGCGTTTCTCGATTGAGTGGGTGATGTCCTGGCCGTTGACCACCACGCGGCAGATCGGTCGCGGGTAAGCGGCGGCCTTGCGGTACTGGCTGGCCGCGTCCTGGAGCAGGTTTTCGGCCTGTTCCATGACATTCACAGCACACCTCGCAGCAGGCTGCCGGCACTGCCAACCAGCGAGCCCAGCAGGTCGATGCGGCCATCATCGATGCGCGTCAGCTTGAGGGTGAACTCGATCCGGCGGGCGGCACCGTCGGGGAAGAACACGGTGCGGGTATCGCTGAGCGACTCGATCACCCACAGGCCGTAAATCCGACCGGTGCCCTCTACCAGCGGCCAGGCCTTGCCAGTGTCGCCCATCATGCGCAAGGCGTCGAGGCTCAACTGGCTGCCGGCCAGGGCGGGCAGCAGCACGCCGGGCAAGGTGATGCTGTCATCGCCTTTGCCCAGAAACTGCCGCGCCGGGTTGGTACCAATACGCGAGGTACTGGCGTGACGCCATTCGGTCTGGCGTTGAAACTCCTGGTACGCAAGGGTTTCCAGGCTGAACACGAACATGCCGAGGGCCATCATCATTGTGGGTTACTCCCCATCGGACAGCGCGCTACGACTGCGCGCCTGGTTGGTACGTTGGATTTTGGCTACTTCGGCCGCCACCAGCCGGGCCAGGGCCTGCTCATCCATGCCTGCGGCCGGGTAGATGTTGAAGACCACTGGCGCCGCTTGAGCGCTGGCTCCGGCCGCCTGGCCTCCACCCGGCCTTGCAGACAGCGGCGGACGGTTGTCCATAGCGATGCCCTGGGCGCTGGCGCCGATGGCGAATGCACCCGCATCGGTGAGCTGCTTGCTCAGGCTGGTGACGGCGCCCAGCGGCCCGCCCTGGTTGCCCGTCAAGCCCTGTTCGAGACCAGCCATGGTGAAGCCACCCAGTTCGGCGAACACCCGGGAAGGGGAGTGGATGCCGAGCTTTTCCTTGAACCAGCCGATCGTGGATTCCCCAGCACCGGTGATGGCCGCCTTGACGGCGCCGAGTTTGCTGGTGATGCCGTTGACCAGGCCGTCGATGAGCATGCCGCCGAAGCCGGTGAACTGGGTCGGTAGCTCGACGGTGAAGTAGTTCAACACGGCGGCGAAGGCACTGTTGAACAGGGTGATCGGACTGAAGCTGGCGATCGTGTTACGAATGCTGGTGATCCCCGCAGTGAAACCCGCTTGGATTTTGGTCCACAGGTCAATGAAGAACGTCTTGATCGGCTCCCAATACGTGTAAATCAGGAAAGCCGCGCCGGCGATTGCCGCGACCGCCAGGCCGATCGGGTTCATCAGCAGCGCGCGACCGATGAACAGCACTGCCTTGCCCACCCAGAGCAGGGCGGTGCCCAAGGCCTTGAAGGCCGTCACGGCGCCGAGGCTCTTGATACCGAGCAGGGTCATGGCGTAGCGCACCATGGCGAACGGGCCGAGCATGCTGGCCAGCATGATGGAAATGCCACCACCGGCAGCCAGCAAAATGGCCAGGCCAGCCGCTGTCTTGAAAATCGCAGCGGTCAACGCAGGGTTAGCGCTTACCCATTCTTTGACCTTGACTGCGACGCCGCCGATGCCGTTGATGAGCTCCTTGAGCTGGGGGGCGATGGTGGCACCGATTTCAGCCATGGCATTCGTCCAGCTGCCCTGGGCGGCTTCGATGGTGTTGCTCAGGGTGCCGAGTTGCTCGTTGACGCGGGTGCGCAAGTCAGCCTGGTTTTGCAACTTCTGTTGCACCTCCTGGTAGCCTGCCAACCCCTTGTTCATCATGGTGTTGAGCACCGTGATGGTCTCGGCGTCGTCACCGAACAAGTCCTTGATCACGGTGGTGCGGTCCTCATCGTTCAGGACCTTGAGCTTGTCGATCTGGGCATAGAGGTTTTCCAGCCCGGCGAAGTTGCCGTCCTTGTTGGTGAAGCTGAGCCGGATCCCGCGTTGGCTCAAGGCCGCGTTCTTGTTGACGTCATCGACACCGTCCTTGTTCAGGCCGGCCTGGAAGATCTTGCGGTAGGCGTTACCAGCAGCGCCCCCTTCCATTTTCTGTTGATCCATCATCACCAGCAGGGGGCCAAGCTCATTTGCAGCATCAATGCCGGATTTCTTGATGATGTCCATGACCGGGGCGATTTTGCTGAAGCCCTGAATCATGTTGGTCGGGTCGACACCGGAGTAGAAGCCACGCTGGATGGTATCCATCAGCGCCATCATGTCTTTTTCCGAGGTGCGGGTCGCATCCTGCATCTGCGCTGCAAATGCGGCAGCTTCCTCCACCGGCATTCTCAGCTGAACGCCCAGATACGCCGCCGCTTCCCCGGTACCGCCGAGGATGCTCTGTGCGCTCAGGCCTTGGCGGCGCAGCATGGTCATCATGTTCTGGAAGTCGGCGGTGGTACCCGGCAAGCGGTCGCCCAGGCTGGTGGCCAGGTCGCTGATCTTCTGGAAGTCTCCGGAGACCTGGCCGGTGGCGTCCATCATGGAGACTTTCAGCTGAGTGGCCGCGTCTTCGGCCGGGGCAAAGGCATCCACCATGCCCTGTAGCGGTCTGGACATGGCGTAGCCGCTGGCCAACCCGGCCGCGCCGCCCGCCGCCATACTGCCGGCCAGTGCCTGCGACTTCTCGAAGCTCTGTTTTGCTGCCGCCATCTGCCGTTGCTGGGCAGCCAGCCGTTTGAGCCGGGCCTCCTGCTCACCCATTGCCTGGGTGGTGCTGGCGATGGACTGGCGCAGCTGGCGCTCGCCATCGCTGAGGCTTTTGGTGCTGATGCCGGCGGCACGTAGCTTATCCCGTAGCCCCTGGAGCGTCTGAGCTTGTGCGCTGTGCTTGGCCTTGAGTGCCTGGGCCTCACGCACGGCGGTGCGATAGTCCTGGTTGAGCCCCTGCATGGGGGCTCGGGCCTCCTGGAGCTGGCCAGCCAGTTCTGACATGCGCTCTCTTTGCTGGCGGGCACTGTCGGCAGTGGCGCGGTGTTGTTGCTGGAGGTCTTTCTGTACCGCAGTCAGCCGGCGCACTGTCTCCAGCTGGGCCTGCTGTTTGGTGACCAGGGCGTCGTATTCGTTGCGTAGCTTCTGCGTGGGCTGGGCGGTGCTGGCGATCTGCGAACGCAGCTCGCGGATGCGGGCAGTGTTGTTCTTCCAGACTTGGGTGGCCGCTTGGGCTGATTCACGCGTCTGGCGCACCTGCTGGGACAGTTCCTTTTGCCGATCCTTGAGCGCTGTGGTTTCGCCCATCAGCTGGTCATAGCTGGTCTGTAGCGGTCGGACTGTCTTTTCATGGGCCATCAACGCAGCAGATAGCTGGCTGACCCGATCACGGCTGGCTTTCATGGCGGCCGCTTGATCAAGGCTGGCAGCCTTGGCCTGGCGGAAGCTGGAGACATCCGCCTGGGTGGCCTGCAGTTGCTTGAGCTTGTCGCGGGACTGCTTGAGCGCTTGGCCGAGGCCAACGCTGCCTTGGGTGATGGCACGAATGGGCCGGGTGGCGCTGTCGATGGCCTGGAGTACCACTTCCATCTTCAGGTCATTTGCCATGGGTTTGCTCCCAGCGCGTTATGGCCCGCTCGCGCCATTCCATCAGATCAGAAAGGGACAGCGGATCCATATCCGCCGGCCCCCAGTGAAAGACAATGGCCAGGTCGGCCATGGCCTCATCTACGCAACGAGGGCAGCTTCCCTGTCCGACTTCTTCAGCAAAAAACTGCCGACCGCCACGCCGCACTGGAGCAGGTCGGCGGGGTCCATGCGGCCGATCTCGATGTCGGTGAGGGAGGGACTGGTGATGCGTGGCAGGACCTTGCGCAGCGCCTGTACGTCCATGTTGGCCAGGTCGACCAGGCTGACGCCGCGCAGCTCGCCGCTCATGGGCTTACGCAGGGTCAGGGTTTCGATCTGGGTCTCGCCACGGATGATCGGGGTGTCCAGGGCGATGGTTTCTTCGTTGAGGTTCTTCACAGGTGCTGCGGTTTCAGGGGTTTTCATGGGGTTGCTCCTTGGGTTTGAAGAGGCCGCCGGTGCAGTGCCCGGCGGTGGATTGCGGAAGGGTGGGCGCTGCCTGGGCATGGCTTAGATGCCGAGGGCCTTGCGGTGCTCTTCGAGCAGGTCTTTGCCATCAACCACGTAGATGAAGTTGAGCAGGTCGATCTCGACGATGTCCTCGCCGTCAACGGTGAGCTTGTAGTAGGTGAGGGCGGTGGTGATCTTGTGCTCGGTGTCTTCGCCGGGTTCGGCATCGCCGAAGTCCACTTCTTCGTGGCGGCCACGGGTGACGATCTCCACGGCGCTGACTTCGCCGGTGTCATCACGCTGCACCGAGGCAGTGAAGCGCAGTTGCACACCGTCCGCCTTCACCGCACCGAACTGGCGCAGGGCAATCAGGTCCCAGCCGCCGAGGGTCCACTCCAGCTGCAGGCCGTCGTCGCTGTGGCCCAGGTCGACCTTGACCGGGCCTTCCATACCGCCGCCACGGTAGGCTTCGAACTTGCGACCGAGTTTGGGCAGGGTGACCGACTTGGCCACGCCCAGGTAGCTGTTGCCGTCGTTGAACAGGTTGAGATGCTTGAGTTTCTTGGGCAGGGCCATGGTCGGGCTCTCCTACGGCGCGGCCGGGGCCGCGCGGGCAAATGGGATCAGGCGTTGACGGCGGCAGCGAACTGCACCAGGTGGCGGTCGGTGATGCGCTGGCGCAGCAGCAGGTTCTCCAGAGGCGGGACCGGGGTGTAGTCGTAGTCCAGGTACAGCTTGCCGGCCTTGAGGGTGTCCTTGTCGTTGGCTGCCTCGTCGTACCAGCACTCGCCGCCCAGCAGGTAGCCATTGCGCACCAGCTCGCGCATCTTGGCGTTGATACCTTCGACGATGTCGCGTACCAGGCTTGGGTGCATTGGCTTGTCCACCGCCCAGAAGTGCGCTTCGGCCATGGTGTCGGCCAGGACCTGCGCCGAGCGGGTGTAGTTCTCGAAGGCAAACAGCGGGTCAGCCGAGCAGGTGCGCGAGCCCCAGAAGCGGAAGCCCTCACGACGGATCAGGGTGGTGACCTCGTCGGCGTTCAGCAGGCCGGCGTCGGTGGCCGGGTTCTGCAGGTCGAAGAAGATGTCCTTCGACAGACCCGACACACCGTTGACCGGCACGTTGGACAGGGTTTTGTGCCAGCCAACTTGCTCGTCGAGCTTGGCGCGCAGGCCCAGGGCCCGGGCTACGGCGGCGGCCGGCTGGGAGCTGCTGGTGGCGGTGTCCCAGTTGATGAAGTCTGGCCAGATCAGCATCAGCTCGCGAGCGCCGAAGCCTTCGCGGTAGGCCAGTGCCTCGGAGACTGTCTCGCAGTCGAAACAGCTGGCGTAGGCAAAGCCCCGCAGTTTCTGGGCGATGGCCACCAGTTCGGTGGTCACGGCCAGGTTGTCGAGGCCAGGGACGCCGAGGATGCGTGGTTTCACACCAAGCTGGGCTTCAGCGGCCAGCAGCGCCTTGAGCCCGGTGTACTGACCGGTTGGCGTGACGCCGCCGACGATGTTGGTGGTGGTTTCCGCTTCGCTGGTGCCTTCGGCCACCCGTACTACGACGGTGACGGGGCTGGCCTGGTCGGCGATCGCATCCAGGCTTCGGGCCAGGGTGCCGGCTTCACCGGCCTTGCCGGAAGCGGTCAGCACGTCGGTCAGCAAGACCGGCTTGTTGAGCGGGAAAACAGTGGCGTCTGCGTCGCTGGCAGTGCAGACCATGCCAACCACAGCCGTGGCGACAGTACGGATAGGGCGGCTGCCCTCGTTGATTTCGAAGACGCGAACGCCGTGGTGATAATCGGTTGCCATGTGGCGGCTCCTGCGCAGGATCGCAATTCAGTGAGCCCTGAGATTGATGCGCGCGCGCAGAAGCTGCGAGCTTGCCGAGCTGTAGGAGTCAGGCTTACAAGCCCTAACAAAAAGGCCCCGCCGAAGCGAGGCCTGTCATGAGTCAACAGGTCATCCGTAGTGGCGGGCGACCATCTCAAGGATTTCCACGGAAAGATCCGTGTTGAGGCTGGACGGCCCCAAGTTTGCGAAAGCACCGCCCATAGTTCCTGCCCACGGCCCAGCGGCCCCAGTGGTCGCTGATGTAGAAGTAATCAGCGGCGTCCCGACTGCTTTGGAGCCCTCGTAAAAGCTGACGAGCTGATCCCCAGCAGCGTTACGCTCAAAGACGATCACGCACTCGAGCAAATCGTTGACGTAGTTGGTGGAGAGTACCCCCTCGCCGAGCATGGCAAGGGAGCCCTCGTCACCATACACGTACAGCCGAACAGCTGCGGTGGAGCCAGGCCGATACACGAAAAAGGCTCCCTCGTTGGTGATGATTTCCCCGTTCTCGCGGTAAGACGGCCCTGAGAACATCATCACACCGGTGGATTGCGAGAGCTTGGCCCGCAGGTAAATCTCCCGTTTCTGCCCAGGCACACCGAAGTCCACAGTGTTCGAGCCGTCACGCTCCTCGCGACTGGAAAAGACATAACGACCGGCAGCCGGGGCGTTGATTACAAATTTTTGCGGGCCGCTGCGCTCGATCAAGTTTTGCTGCCAGGTCGGCGACTTCAGCACCGCCAAGGTCGCCAGATCCCCCAAAAAGAATGGCTTTCTTTCGGCCATCTTGTAGCTGGGATTGATCTCGAAGTGCCCGCCGAATAGGTTCCTTGTCAGGTCCTTCGCCGGCGCTGTCATGGTGATACGGCACAAGCCATAAGGCAGGCGCAGCAGCCGGCAAGGGCGGTCAAACGTATGGTTGATGATGGCCCGCGCTCCTGCACCGTTGACCTCTTTGTCGTAGATAGGGGCCGATGGGTCGACTGCGCCCATGTGATAGACCTTGATTCGCCCCACCTGGTCAATGGTCAGGTCGGCCTGAGCTTGGCCAGCATCGGAAATTGCGCGGTAGATCAGCGGTAGATCACCCTCCTCGCACCACACCCAGGCATCAACCAGGTTTGCCCCGTGCACGAACCGACCAGGAGGAACCTGGAAATTGTTCTGCATCGACGCCGAGTCAACAATGGGCGAGAAGTTCGGGGAATGGTCATAGGGGAAGCGGGCCCGGGAGTCCTGCCAGTTGATTCGCTCCAGAACGTGACGCCCCACCCGGTAGATTTCCGGGATGAACTGCGCAGCCACAATGCAGGCCTTGATCTGGTGGCCCTCATCGTTTGAGTGCATGCCGTCGGGGGCAACCTTGCGCCACCAGGTGTAACCACCATTGCGGTTCATCCAGTCGCGCTGACGATCGTGCATCTCCAGGTGCGGAATGCCGTACTGAGCGCACAGGGCACGCTTGGCGTCGTTCAACTCGACGATCTCGGTGTTTTCGTAGTTGTTGCCGGTATTGTCGAAGTCGTCATGACTGCGCCAGTGCGCGTCGGACGCCATCAAGATTGGCAGTTTGCCGGCCTTGAGGATGGCCTCGATAACCTTTTTGCTTTCGCTGACGAACGCCTCAAGACGACTGCCGTTCTGTGCGGCATCGTTGAGGCCGAACACCACCACGACTGCATCGCAATCCTTATAGATCGGATGCCTGAGCACGGCGGCGTCGAGGTTGTTCAGCGCCCAACCATTGTCCAGACGCTTGCCGCTGTAGCCTGCGTTGTAGCAACGGATCAGGTTGTTCCCATAGAACAGTCGCAGCATGTCCTGTAGGCGACGTGGGTAGGCGTTGTACCCACCGGCCGCCCCGTGATCGGTGGCGCCGATTGCCATCTGGTTCCCGTCTACTGGGTTTGGGGTCCAGCCCGAAGAGCTGTTGCCATCGGTGGTGCTGTCGCCGAAAAAGGCGATCTTGACGGCCTGGCCTGCCCGCATACGGCCGGTGAACAAGCCCATTCCGAGCGGGTGGTTGCCCATGTGGGCCGCCGGGTCCTGGTCGTGCGCCAGAACCTTCGCGGCGGCCTGTTGCTCGGCCCATTCGCGAGTAGCCAGTACGATCGACGGGTCGACCTTGAGGGTTACGGCCTCAGCACTTCCCACCTCAGCGATGAAGCGGATGGTCTGCGTTCTGGCGCTGCCTTCGGCGAGTACAGGCTTGTAAGTTTCCGGGTAGTTGCCGTAAGCGACGAGATCCCCTTCGGCGTCGTAGAGGCCAACCTCGCGAATGGTCCAGCCACCGATTTCTGGCGGGAGAACTTGCTCAACCACCACCCAAGCCGGGTTGTCGGGGTCCTTCTCGACCCGATTGACCGGGCCGCGCCGCACCTCGTTGACCAGGGCAGTGCGCGAAGTGCTCGGTACGGGCAGCGAGCCTCCACCGTCGCCAATGGCCATCTGGCTGATGGTGAAGTCCTGTTGCAACGCGATCGCATTGGCCAGTTTGGCTGCGCCAACATTGGTCAAAAGAGTGAAATAGCTAGCCATGCCTGCTCCTAAACTTGGGGGTATACCGCGACCGTGTCGATGCTCACGATCGTGGATGCGGCGTTGATCGAGATCTGCGACTCAATAGCCGCCGGGGCTTTCGGGAAAATGGAGGTTGAGTCGCCGTCGTAGATGGCAACGCTGAAGAAGACCTGGCCCGCGCTTTCGATTTGCCGGGGGGCGTAGGGATAGATGGAAGTTTCGTGGCCATCCTGCAGGGTCGTTGCGACCGTCAACGGGCCGGCGACGACGCCGATAAGGTTCAGCTCGGCAACATGGCGACTCAGCGGCTTCGCATCCCCGATCAGGGCATTGAGCAGCTCGTAGGTGGCCTCGCTGATGCCGGCATCGAGCACTTCGATGTCTAGCGAGAACGTGCCGGGAGTGCCTTCGGGCTGGGTCTCCCACCATTCGGTGACCTTGATCCGATAGCCCAGCGGTTCAATCACCCGCCGCAACGCGCCGATGGTGCCCTTGTGCGAGTGGACGTAGTAGGAGGACTTGATCACCTGCCGCTTCGTTGCTTCGCCCCAGCTGGCATCCCAGCGATCGACAGAGAAAGCCCAGGCCAGGTAGGGGAGCATCGCTGCTGGGCAGCGGTCAGGGTTCAGCAAATCCCGGATCGGGACCGGCACCTGGTCGATCTGCGCAAGTGCCTCAGCGGCCAGGCGCTCCAGCTGGCTGGCGTTGGGCGGCAGCAGGGCGGTCATTCCGACGCTCCGACTTTGACGCTGACGCTTTCGCAGTAGGCCGCTTGGGCGGGGGTGGGTTTCAGGTCGACCCAGCCGGCGAGCTCGACCTTGCGGACGCCTTCTACATGCAGCGCGGCGAATATGGCCGACTCTGAAACCTCGACGCCTAAGCGCCGTCGCTGACCGACAAAGGCGTTCAGTTTGGCTTCCGCAGCGGCCCGGATTGGCTCGGATTCCGGGCCGGTCGTAGAGAGGTAGATCGTTGCATCGACCGCGTAGGTGATCACCTGGGCCGATTGAACGGTGAGCCGATCGGCGACGGGGCGGCGGTCATCATCACTCAAGTAACGCTGAACGATCTCAAGCACTTCGGCTTCGACGCTGCCGTCGCCCAGGAGCGATTGAACAGTCACGACGACGACCGCTGGCGACGGGCTTTCTGCCGTGGCATCCGCGATGCTGCCCTCGGCGCTGCGCGCATGGAGGATGTAGCTGTTGCGCGGGCCGGCGGTCGACAATCCTTCCCAGGCCATTTGAGCGCGTTCTCGCAGGCTGTCGTCCGATTCCTTGACGGCGGCGACAGGCGGGACAGCAGTGGGATCTGCCGGAATGACGACAAGCCGAGACACGTTGTAGTTGGCTGCTACCTGTTCGAGGTCATCCTCGGTTGCTTTGGCCAGCAGGGTAGCAAGCGCCGCCTCGTTGACTCGCTGGCGCCAGACCATTTCCCGGTAGGCATTCTCCTGCACCAGTTTGGTCAGGGGTTCCGACTCCAGGGCAAGCTTGGCGGCAATGCCGGGCTGCTCATCGACCGGCCAGAGGCTGACCAGGAACGCCATGCGCTCACTGAGGATCTGCTCGTAGTCGATCTGTTCCACCACCTGCGGGGCAGGCAGCAAGTTGATATCAATCGGGGTGAACGTGTTCATGCCCCAGCCCCCAGGTTCAATGGAATGCGCAGGTTCAACGGCTCGTTGCTGTCTGTGAGTGAGCCTTCAACGTCGAGGATGGCTTGGCCAGGTACGTCACCCAGGCTCAACAGCACGCGGCTGAGGCGGATGCGTGGTTCCCAGCGCATCAGGGCCATAGCGGTCGCGGCGTATGCCTGCAGGCGAGTGGCGTTGTTCAGCGGCCAGTCAATGAGGTCGACCAGCTGGCTCCCGTAATCTCGGCGCATGACGCGGCTGCCGATCGGGGTGGTGAGGATGTCGGCGATTGACTGCGCAAGGTGCAGGCGATCGGAGATCGCGCGCCCGGTCTGGGCATTCATACCGGTCATGGCACGGGCGCTCCTGATTCACCTGGTCCAGGCATTACGCCGGATGTGCGGTGGTTAACCAGACTGATGCCGTCGGCGCCGGCAACCACGTCCTCGGACACGGTCACGGTGCCAGTAACCTGCTGGTTGCCCTGTTGGGTGTAATCACCGGTGTGGTTGATCGGGCCGGTGATGTTGATGCCGCCAGTGCTGGTGATATCGGTGACGCCGCCCTCGGGGAGGATGGCGCGCAGTTGGTGAGCGATGCTGTCGTACTCGATCACAGCGCCGTCGCGGTAGGTGCGGCGGTGCAGGCCTTCGCGGTCACCGTTGGCCGGGTTGTGGTCGCTGAACAGGCCGGTGAGCACGACGGCCTGGGCGAGTAGCCCCGACGGGCTCAACAGTACGACCTGTTCGCCAACGGTGGGCGGGTCCCATTCGCGGTCAGCGCCGGCACGCAGGCTCAGCCACGGCCGCCAGGCGGTGACGATCTTGCCGCTTTTCACTTTGACGCGGGGCGGCTGCACCTGGACCGCTTCGACGGTGCCGAGGCGGACAAGGTTTTCAATGAGACGAGCGAGTTCGGCGATGTTCATGCCGGTGATGCTGCGATGCGCGCGCGTGAAGCGCACGGCGCGCAGCTTGTAGAAAGCCTGGTTACAGCGGCAGGGTCAGCGGGTGAGGTGTTCGAGCAGGCGATCGCGGATCAGCTCGATGTCTGCGGGGCTGAAGCCCAGCAGCTCGCGGCGCTCGTACTGGATGTCAGCTGCGCCCTTGCCTGGGCGATCACGCAGGCCTTCCTGGTGGATCCGGGCGATGCGGGCCGTGCGGGCAAGAAAGCCAATGGCGATCGAGTTCGGGGTGCTCTGCAGTTTCAGGTGTTTGGCCTGGCGCAGTTTGGTGAACATCTGCCGCTTGATCCGGCCAGCCTTGCCACGCAGTTGGCGCGGCTTGCGTTTGGCATAAGGGGAGCCGTCAGGGTTGCGCTGTGCGGCGATGCGCTGCTGCTGTCTGCGGCGCAGATCCCGGGCAATCTCCTGGTTGAGCTTGCGGCGGGCGCTCGGCTCCAGCTTGGCCAGCAAGGCGCCGGCCCAGTCTTCCAAGGCGTTGAGGTTATCAGCCATGGCGGCGGGGGTGCGAGCCGGCGATATCGCCGCCGTCCTGGGCGGTGCTCTGCCATTCGGCGAGAAGTTCGCCGCCGGCGTACAGCTTCCAGTCCCCGGCTGGCAGGAACGGCTCAAGCTGAGGCTCGTCCGGATGGCTGACCTGCAACGTGCCGTCGTCCTGTTTCTTGACGATCACCCGCTCGGTGAGGGCAAGCTCGATCGACAGGTCGACCTTGCTGTTGTCCAGGACGTCGGCTTCGAACCTGATGGCTTCCTTGCCCTTTTCCAGATTGGCGATCAGCTCATGCTGGTTGACCATCAACCAGGCCAGCAGGGGAATCATCAGCGCATCTGGGTGGCCGGCAAAATCCGTCAACATCACGTTCAGGGTGTACGCGTACTCGAATGAAAGACCCACCGCAGCGGTGCTGCGGACGGTGCCGTTGTCGATGAACACCAGGAGGCGGTCGGGGTCATTGCGCAACTCAGGCACGGCGGCGAGGAGGTGGTTGCGCAGGGAATCGGGCTTGTTCATGGGCGAGGGGCCTTCTGTTGCGCCTGGTACACCGTATCGACCTGGGCGGCGCAGTCAGCCCAGGCGGCTTCCACCACTTCGGCATCGCGCAGCAACTCGCCGTTACCGATCGGTGCCGCCGGTGGCAGGCGGCAGGGTACGACGGCGGGACAGCCAGTCACGATAATCTGCGGCGCCGGTGATGGCGGGGCGCTCGCGCAGCCGGCGAGCAGCAGCAGGCAGAGGCTGGCGGGACCAATCGGAAAGTTCGGCGTTCGCATGTTCGAGCTCCTGGATCTGGTTGAGGCTGTCGGCCAGGCTCTGGCGCAGTTGATTCTGGGTGGTCCGCAGGGCGGCCTGGGCGGTGCGTTCGGCCTGCACCTCGGCGTCGAGGCGAACGATGGTGGCGGTCTGGCGATCGCTGCGCTCCTGGACTCTTTGCAGGCGCTCTACTGCGTTGGTGGCCTTGGCCTTTTCCACCTCAAGGCGCTGATGCTGGCCCCAGAACAGCAGGGCCAGCGCAGCAGCCGCTGCGACCGTCAATCCGGCCTGCCGCACACCGATCACGCCCGGTACCAGCCGGCGGCGTTCATCGCGGCGACATCCAGACGCTGAATATCGGTAGTGAGTACCAGGCATTTCACGCCCGGGCACGCCATATGAAGTGCCTCGGCGAAGGCCTGGGCGTCCTGGTGGTCGGCACCCTCGGGCAACACGAAGACGTCACCATCCTGAGGGCTGTGCTTGCGGATCTGAGCAATGTCGATCATGGGGACTCCTGGACCGCTGGTGGCGGGTTACGCGGCGAGGGTGCAGCCGCAGGCAGCGTGCCGTTCGTAGGCGCGTTCGAGCTTCACGTCGTAGAGGTTCCGGGCGTAGGCTGGCCCGTTGTAGAGCTTGGCGAACTGCGCCCACTTCTTGCCCTTGAGCGCTTTGTGCAACGCCGGATCCGACTCGATGAAGCGGACGAAGGCCTCGAAGTGTTCGCTCTCGTCCTGGTGCATCCGGTTGACGAAGTCAGCCAGGCTTGCATAGCCCAGGCGCTGCCAGTGATAGCCCATGATCTGGAAAGCCCCCCAGCTCGCCGACTCGGCGGCCCGGTCGGCATCGAGCATGCGGGCCTGGGCCAGGCGCTGGTGCTCGCCGGTACCGCCGATGTAGCCACCCGGGCGGGGGTTGACCAGCTGCGGGTAGGCCGTGGCCAGTTCATCGGCATGGCGCTGCAGCTCGGCGACGTCGTCACCCTCGTTACGCGGCATCGCCAGGCGCTTGTACATGACATGCCGCTCGAACAGGATTTTCGGCTTGCCGTTGGCCAGGAAGCCCTGGCCGTGGCTCTCCACCTCGTTGACGGCGTAGATCGCGGCCAGCTCGACGCCCAGGCGCTCGGCGCCCGCCAGCAGGGTGGCGTTGCTCAGCAGCAGGCGGCAATCGGCGCCGGCCAGGGCCGCCTGGGTCTTGCTGCCGGCAATGCCGTCATCGACCAGGCCGACCTTGGCCTGGAAGGCGCGCACCGCCTTTTCCGTAGCGTCGCCGAAGTCGGCGTCGACGACCAGCGCAGGCTTGGCACCGGCCTGGTTGAGCTGCTTTTGCAGGTGGCTGACGGCTTGGCCACGGTCGCCGTGGCGCAGGGTGAGGGTCATACGCTTGGCCTCAGCAGGGCGGCGACATTGCCGCGTGATCGGTAAATCAGGGTGCAGAGCAGTACGGCGGTCACGGCCTGCCATAGGCTTACCGGTGGGCGATACAGCAGCAGCTCAAGGCCGCTCATGCACAGCGCGGCGCCGAACAGGCTGGCCAGCAGTGAGATGCCGCGCCGGTAGCGGGCATTTCCTCGGCTGTAGCAGGCCAACCGCAGGGCGCCAAACAAGTAGGCGCTGGCGGTGGTCAGCGGAATGACCAGGGCGACAATGGACATCTCAGCTCCCCCCTCTGATGCGGCGCAGGATGTCGAACAGATCGGCCTGTTCGACCCAGAGCATGGCCTTGATGCTGATCGGGATCACGACCAGGGCGCAGGCGAACGCGGCGCCGCCGCTGTTGATAATCGGCGCGATCTTCAGGGCCACCGGCGCGAACAGGTAGCCCACGCCGGCCGAGAGCAGCAGCGAGCCCAGACGCTGCCAGGCCTTGAGATCGCGTTTGATGCTGGTCACCAGCCACGCGCCGAGGAGGGCGCCGAACAGCGCCTCGCCATCGATCTGCGGCACGGCGGTGGCCAGGCCAAGGCCCATCAGCAGGCCGGTGATGGAGCTGGAAGTCGGATCAGCCATGGCACGAGGTCCTTTTGTTGGTGGTGGTCAGTCCCATAGGTTCACCACCTGGCGTTGTTCAACTTGTGGCGCGGCATCGGGCAGGGTGATTTGCGTGCCGTGCGGGATAGTGGTGCCGTGATCGGCCAGGCCGGGGTTGGCCTCAAGCACTGCCTCGGTGACGCCGGCGGTGCGGCCGTAGAAACGCCAGCAGATGGCATCCACGGTGTCGCCCTGGTTGGCGATTACGGCCGGCATCACAGCAGCTCCACGGTGGTGTGGCTGACGCCGAGGATGCTGCGCAGGGCCTTGCGTGAATCGCGGCGTAGCTGGTCGGCGCTACTTTCTTCCTCGGTGATCTTCTTCTCGCCGCTGTTGGTGGCATCGAAGCTGCTGTAGCGCTCCACCAGCTCGGCCAGGGCGTTGCAATAAATGACCCTGCGGTAGAGGTGCAGTAACTGGCTTTCGCCTTTGATCGGCTCCGCCGGCACGTCGGCCAGGGCGGCATAGCCCTGGGCCTGCTGTGCATCCCGGTAGCCGGCAAGCTCCCGGTTGGCTTCGATCATGGCGTTGACCGCCGCAACCTCCAGACGGTCGTCGGTCACTGCGTCGGTGATGCGCATGGCGGCGCGCAAGTGCTGACCGTTGATCTCTGGCCAGAAGGTGCCGTTGCTGATCGGGAAAGCGGTGGTTGGAATGCCGCCGGCGATAAATCCGCTCATGCTTGTCGCTCGAATAGGTCGGCGGTGGTCGGGGCTTCACAGCTGAGCCAAGGAGTAAGCCTGCTGATCCGCCCCGAGCCGCCGGGTGCGTGGGGACGCTCGGTTAGCTGGCAGGGCCAGCGTGTTTCTTGAGGAGGCGCTCGGCGCGCTCCAGGTCTTTCTTACCGCCGCAGCTGCTGTGCAACTCGATGGCGCGTTTGAGCAGCTCGATGCCAGCCTGCAACTGGCCAGGCTGCCCTGGGTGTTCGTCGCTGATGCCTTCCAGCGTGGCGCGGCCGAGGGCCAGCATCAGCTTGGCGCGCACTTCGTCCGGCATGTCCTGGACGTCAGTCAGCACCGCAGTGGTGGTGAGGATGTCCAGCGGGAAGGTGCTGCCAGATTTCTGGGCCTTGAGCGCTGCCGTGGCGACTTCCTCTGCCACCAGGCAGCCGGTAGTACGGTTGAAGCGGTCCGGCATCTTCAGCCCGTGGCGCAGAACGTATTCAGCGATATGCAATCCGCCGCCGAAGTCGCCCGCGTCGAAGCGCCAGACCATCAGGGTGGTGAGCACGTCGTCCTGGGCGCCTTGGCCTGCTGAGAGCACGCCGTCCACGTAGGGCACGTATGCCGGCAGCATCTCGACCTTGAGCTGTGCCTTGCCCTCCTGGGATTGCACCTGCTTCAGGCGGAACTGATCCTGCTGCAGTGCGGCGAGCATCACTTCATAGCCGGTGGCGCCTTCCATCAGGGCGGCAGGGGCGACGGCTGCAGCCTCCTGGGCTGCGCGCTTGCGCAGCTGGTTGCGTTGGGCAAGGGTCAGGGCCATGGCTTACACCCGCTCGATGTTTTCGACCAGGGCGACCAGGCCGAGGTCCTCGATGACGTAGGCGTCGTTGGACGACTGGTAGTCGGCAATGCGGTCGTATTCCGGCTCGTCTTTCAGGTGACGGCGGCGCGCGCTTTCCTGCCAGTAGATGGCGAGGTTGGCCAGGGTGGTGACCAGAACGCCGCCCTCGATGAAGAACGGGGCGTCTTCGATTTTCAGGCCACCCAGGCGCCCCTTGGTGACGACTTCGTCTGCAGCGTTTTCTTCCTGGTTGGAGACCGCCCCTTTTTCCACGGCTGCCAGTTGCTTTTCATGCAGCAACGCTCGGTCGACGATGACCACCAGGTCGGGGCGCTTGCGGTGCCACGGATCCAACATCTGCACGGCATCGAAGACCAGACCGTCAAGAGTCTTGTAGTCGCCGGTGGCGCCCACGGTGACCTTACCCGGAGTAGCGCCTTCGTCGAGAACGCGTTCCGGGGCAGCGATGCGGATCTTCTGCAGCCAACCGACGTTTACATCCTGCAGCAACTGGTTGGTGGCGCGGTCGGTGACCGGTGCGGCGCTGATGCCGTTGAAGCCGATCATGAGGCGATCGAGGCCCTGGCGCTGAGCGATGGCGTTGGCAAGGCGCACCTGGAAGTCGGGGAACTTGGCCCAGGCATCCAGCAGTTGATAGGGGAAGGCTGTGTCAAAGTCGGTCTTCTTGCAGCTGTAGGTGTCCTTTTTCAGGTTGGCCACGTTTGCCGGATTGCGGCGGTTGCCGCCGGCGGTGTTGGTGCGGCTGGCAGTCGGGCCATTTACGCCCAGGGCAATGGCTTCGCCCTCCTGGTCGTTAACGCCGATGATGTTGATGCGCTTGAGGAAGTCGCTGGACTCCTGAATTGCCGTCTCCAGTTTCTGCTGGACGGACGGGGTAACACTGAAGCTCTCGGCAGCATTGGGCACGCTGTTCAGCTTGGCGATGTGGGCCAGCAGGCCGTTGTAGACGAGGCGAGTTTCGTTACGCATGGGTAATTCTCCGGTGATCGGTCGGGCGGGTTAGAAGGAAGACAGCACGGCACCATCGCCGCCCGTTGCCGGCGGTCGTTGCGTCTGGCTGTGGTCTTCGGTGTCACCCAGGCGCTTGACCAGATCGCTGAACTTGGATTCGAGCTGCTCGAACTTGGTTTGCAGTTCCTGGCGGGCTTTCTGCTCGGCAGCGAAGGCGGCGGCTTGCTCGCTGCCGTGAGTGGCCAGGCTTTCGATCATTTCGCCCAAGGCGGCGAAGCTGGCGGCGTCCTTGCCATCTTTTTCCTTGCTCTTGCCGAGGAGCTCGCCAACTTTGTCTTTTAGCGCGGCGAACATGCCGGGGGTGTCGGCGACCTCCTCAAACGCCAGGGCCGTTTCTTCCGCAGCGGTAAACAGGTTGTCTTTGTCCTGTTTGCGGCCGGTCAGGGTGCCGTGCTGCGCACTGAAGGACAGCGCCTCGGTTCCGAGGCTGGCCGGGGTGTCGGTGATGGCGAGGCCGACCAGGTAGGCCTTGCCGCTGTCGGCGAACTTCGGCTGAACTTCGATCGAGGTGTAGATCTTCTGGCCGGCCTTGTTCAGGGCGAGCAGGGCATCGTTGGGTTGGAGTTGACCGAACAGGGCCAGCTTCTTGACGCCGGCAATTTCGACTTCTTCAGCCTTCAGCGCTAGGACGTCGCCATAGGCACCAAACTCGCCACCGGGCCAGTAGCCCTTGATGTGCTCGCAGTTGATCCGGGCGCCGTAGGTGTTGGGGCTGTAGGTGCTGGCCATGTCCTCGATCCAGCTGCGCTCGATGTTGCGTCCGTCGGTGGTGGCGCCTTCAACGGCGATTCGGGTCCATTTGGAGCGGTACTTCTTGGCTGGAGTGTCGGTCTTGCCGGCCATGCTGGGAGTCCTCATTGCGGTGGCGTTGTGCCTGGCGATGAGGGCATGGTCGGCATCGCGCGATGGCGCGGCAATGCGGTGGAGTTGTAGCGGGGCGGTCTACAGGGCACGGCGATAGGGCTCCGCGCGCGCGAACGGCAGCATCTGCGGCATGAACGCTATCTGCGAATTGCCAACCGACCACCGCCGCCACGCCAAGCATCTGTATTGGCAGGGATACCGTGTGTGCGAGATCGCCGAGCTCATCGGCGAGAAGGAGAAGACCCTTCACAGCTGGAAGGCCCGCGACGAATGGGACCGGGCCACGCCGCTGCAGCGCATCCAGGCGGCTACCGAGACGCGCCTGGTGCAGCTGCTCCTCAAGGACCCCAAGTCTGGCGCGGACTTCAAGGAAATCGACCTGCTGCACCGGCAACTGGAGCGGCAGGCCCGAATCCAGCGTTACCAGGAGGGCGGTACCGAGACGGATCTCAACCCTGAGCTGGCCAAGCGCAACGCCGGGGAGAAGCGTAAGCCCAAACGCAACGATATCCCAGAGGAACTGGTCGAGAAGCTGGTAGAGGCGTTTCTAGACGGGTGCTTTGACTACCAGAAAGACTGGTACCGGGCGGGCAATCAGCGCACCCGTGCGATTCTGAAAAGCCGGCAGATCGGTGCAACCTTCTACTTTGCCCGGGAGGCCTTGATCGACGCGCTGACTACCGGGCGCAACCAGATTTTCCTGTCGGCCAGCAAGGCCCAGGCGCATATCTTCAAGGCCTACATCCAGGCGTTTGCCCGTGACACGGTGGGCGTCGAGCTCACCGGTGACCCGATCATCCTGCCGAACGGCGCTGAACTGCACTTCCTCGGTACCAATGCCCGGACTGCCCAGGGCTACCACGGCAATTTCTACTTCGACGAATTCTTCTGGACCTTCAAGTTCAACGAACTGAACAAGGTCGCGTCCGGCATGGCGATGCAGAAACAGTACCGCCGGACCTACTTCTCGACGCCGAGCTCGATGGCGCATGAGGCCTACACCTTCTGGACCGGTGAGCGGTTCAACAAGGGTAAGCCCAGCGCCCAGCACCTGAAGCTGGATGTCCGCCACGATGTGCTGCAGCAAGGCAAGCTCTGCGACGACCGGATCTGGCGGCAGATCGTCACCATCCTGGACGCGGAAGAGCGGGGCTGCGACTTATTCGACATCGACGAGTTGCGGCTGGAGTACGACGCGGCGGCATTCCAGAACCTGCTGATGTGCCAGTTCGTCGACGACGGCGCGAGCATCTTCCCGCTGAACATGCTGCAGCCCTGCATGGTGGACAGTTGGTCGGTCTGGGAGGACTACAAGCCATTCGCGGCCAGACCCTTTGCCGATCGGCAGGTCTGGGTGGGGTATGACCCTGCTGAGACGGGCGACACAGCCGGACTCATCGTAGTGGCGCCACCGCTGGTGCCGGGTGGCAAGTTCAGGATCCTGGAGCGGCACCAGTTCCGAGGGATGGACTTCACCGCCCAGGCCGAGACGATTCGCCAGGTCACGCTGCGATACTGGGTGACCTACATCGGGATCGACACCACCGGACTGGGCAGTGCCGTGGCGCAGCTGGTGCGCCCGTTCTTCCCAGCGTTGCGCACCTTCTCCTACAACCCGGAGGTCAAGACCCGCCTGGTGATGAAGGCCTGGGACGTCATCAGCAAGGGACGGCTGGAGTTCGATGCCGGTTGGACTGACGTGGCGCAATCGCTGATGGCCATCCGTAAGACCGTCACCCCAGGCGGGCGTCAATTCACCTACACCGCCGGGCGCAACGACACAACCGGTCACGCCGATCTGGCGTGGGCACTCTTTCATGCACTGCACAACGAGCCGCTGGAGGGCCAGACCGTGGCCAACACCGGCATCATGGAGATCTACTGATGAACAGCCCCCTTGAACAGCCCATCACCCAGCCGCCAACTGAAGGTGATCTCCTGGTCAAGACCGGAGGCGGTCAGCCAATGGCGTTCACCTTCGGCGACCCTGTACCGGTGCTCGATGGCCGGGAGATCCTCGACTACCTGGAGTGCTGGTCCAACGGACGTTGGTACGAGCCCCCGGTTTCGCTGGATGGCCTGGCGAAGTCCTCGAAGGCGAGCGTCTATCTGCAGTCGGGACTGATCTTCAAGCGCAACGCATTGGCTCGCACGTTCATTCCCCACAAGCTACTCAGCCGGCAGGCGTTCGAGCAAATCGTCATGGACTGGGGCTGGTCAGGTAATCTGTACCTGGAGAAGCGCGACAACATGCTGCGCCAGGCTATTGGCCTGCAGCCATGCCTGGCCAAGTACATGCGCCGAGGCAATGACCTGGTCACCTACTATCAGGTGCGGGGCTGGAAGGATGAGCACGTATTCAAGTCCGGTAGCGTGTGCCACCTGCGGGTGGCCGATATCAACCAGGAGATCTACGGCCTACCCGAGTGGCTACCGACCCTGCAGAGCGCGTTGCTGAACGAGAGCGCCACTCTGTTCCGTCGCAAGTACTACCAGAACGGCAGCCATGCCGGTTTCATCATGTACATGACCGATGCGGCCCAGAACGAGGATTTTGTGAACGATCTACGCACCGCGATGAAGAACAGCAAAGGGCCAGGCAACTTCCGCAACCTGTTCATGTACGCACCGGGTGGCAAGAAGGATGGACTGCAGCTGATACCGATCAGCGAGGTTGCAGCGAAGGACGACTTCGGGGCGATCAAGAACATCAGTCGCGACGACCAGTTGGCTATGTTGCGTATCCCACCTCAGTTGATGGGGGTGGTGCCACAGAACGCAGGGGGCTTCGGTTCGATCCGTGATGCGGCTGATGTATGGGCTGTCAACGAGCTGGAGCCTGAACAGGCCAGGCTGTTGCAGATTAACGATTGGTTGGGGGAGGAAGTGGTGAGGTTCCAACCCCTTGCCGACTTATAATATTAACCTAGCTCTCGCGTGACCTGATAAAGGTATTTAAATGGTGAGGCGGGTCTTTTGATTTTTTGAAAGCTTACATCTGCGTTGATTTTAAAATTACTCGCCACACCAGCCGCCACTGCTGCAATAGCCTTCTCTGTATTGTCGAGATTAAAGGAGTCTGCATTTTTCCAGGCCGTGACGGCAGCGGACGCAGAGGTAGCCAAATTAAAGTTCATTGAGGCTTTTACATTGGCTAATTTGACAGGGAATTGCCACTCGCGAGTAACTTTTATTAGGTCCGAGCACGCGGCGTCTAAGTCCTTGAGCGCTATTCCCAAAGAGTCGACGCTGTCGCCTGCGCTCGATATTTCTTTTGCCATTGCGTCGAGATGGGCGCGAAAAATAAGTAGCTCTGCTCTTCTTCGATCTTTAAAGTCAAGTATTTCGACCAGCGGTACATCTGCGCTAGGAACTGGTAGTGCATTGTAAAGTGAAAGTCCTGTGCCCGAGTGTGACTTGGGTGGTGCCGTATTATTGTTTACGAAGGAGTTGATTCCTTCTCCTGCGCTCCATATTCCAGGTGCTTGATTCTCGAAGTATGTCAATGCGTATTCATGCGCAGCTGTCATGACGTCTTCAACTGCTCCGCCGCCACTTAGTGGCAGTGTAGGAGTCTGCATTACTCCTATGCGTACCAATTCGTCGATTTCAGCCGTGTTGGGAGTGTAAATAAAATTGTTCTTCGGCCATGCTAGTTTGTCCCAGTACAATAGAGATGATCGCAGTTCTTGCTGGTCTAAGTTGGTGCTAGCTAAGTTGAAAGAATTCCCCGTGACCGATGATGGGCTAAAAACAATGAGCCCCCTCGGTTTTGATGAGTATTTTCCATAGTTCGGGTCGCTAGCTTTGCGCTGTTTGGCTTGGCCCATCATAATCTCCATGTTTGTCGGGGTGGTGTTTTTTTTCTTGCTTATTTCGTGATTTTTTTGATCCGCGGATGAGTGTAAAAATTATGCATGCCGAACGCAGCACCTCTCTTCATTCGCGCCTCTTGCTGCTTAAGCTGCCGGAGTTGGGGTATGTATTCCTTGGCTTTGTCGAGCGCCCAATATCCTCCAGCAACTACTGTTCCGAAAGCTCCGACGAAAGGTGACTCCAATTGAGAAATTATTCCTTCCGCACCCGTCAAGCTTAGAGCAGCTTTGCCCAGATCGCATTTTATTTGAAATTTTAGGTTTTTGCGTTCGAGAGATAAGTCTTCTGAGGTTTTCTTGTAATTCGATATGAGCTCTCTTGCGGTTGTTTCAAAGTTGCTACTGCGAGAGTTTTCGTTTGCAAGCTCGAATACTGATGAGAACAATTCTTCACGGGACTTGGCTTGGCGACCCCATGCAGATGTCCGAAGTTTAATTACTTCTCTGATGCTAATATTTTGAAGTGCGGCGTCATCGATGAATTCATCGTGGCAAAGCTCTAGTACCCTGCCTGCGCGTATTAGCTCGCCATCTTCGTCAGCTATTCTAAGGGCGGCTGAGGCATTGCTGAGTAGTTGAGAGGCAATACCGCCATAAATATTCGAGTCAAACACGGGGACGATTTCCTTGGCCTCGCAATATCCCGCATACTTGATAAATGCGGCAAGTCTAGATCTCGCTAGTATCGTTGATTCCTCATACTGATCAAACAAAGGAAGTTCTGGTAGGTCATTTATGCCCCGGTCGCCACTGCCGGGGAGAGAAATGTTGGCAGATTGTGATAGTAGGTCTTGAACATCGGCTCTGTCTTGAACTGCAGATGCCAAAAAATCTTGATTGGACGCCATTGCTCTATAGATCCAATAAACTGAACTCGGATCTATAGGGTAACCACCTAAAGGCACCCCGCCAATCGTCACTTTTCCTGATTTGTGTGGCTGATAAGTTGAGCAAACTTCAATAAGCCCTTGCTTAACCGCTTCGCTGGCGCCGTCTATGACTCTCTCAAATCGCTCGTCATAGTCCTGTACTTTGCCCATGGGGCGAACATCCCCCATGCTCATTCCGAATAATGGCATGCCCATTAATACGCTAGCTAATGAATTTGATGGGATTAGATCGCGGTCATTAGGATCAATTATTAATACTTTTTCGTAGGTTAATAATGCTCTCTTGATTTCCAGCGAGGAGTTTGGGCTTTCATGGGGGGCAAGAAGAGCGGTGTAAATCATCGGGAGACTCCTGTCTTGATCGTTAATATGTATAGAAGGCTATGAAATCTGGTGAATGCACGCACTGATAAGGCGACATATCAGCATCCGTGTTTTTACTTTCACAACTGAGTTTCCTCTGCTCGCACACCTGTGTGACAGCCGGCAAGTTTATGCTCACCCGGCGTGCGCCCTTGTCCGCCCGCCACGCCTGCCGGCTAAATGTGTCGAGTTTTCTGCGTCCATCTTCATTCCGTCAGCCGCTCAAACACCCAGCATCTGATGGTATTTCCGGTTAGTCGACTGTGAACTGCGTGGTTTTTGTGCAGGCAGCGTGGTGAGTGACTTTGCCACATGGCCTCGCGTAGGGCCGTGTCGAATCGAAGAGATTGGCCATTTTCTCTGAGCAAGCGGACGAGCTCTCGCAAATTGACCGCCAGAACGTTGGAGCGGGTGGAGTGGTTATAGTCCACTCCTTTGCCGTCGAGATAAGCCAAAGCCTCCCAGAAAGACTTTAGGATGTCCGGCGCTACGGGCGCGGTGCGACCTAAACTGTCGATCTCCGGGGTAGGTAGGCCCAATGCACTGGACACATCAGCCAGCTGCTGGTGGATGAGCGTGCGTAGCGCTGGGTCTCGGGTGCGATAAAGCTCTTTGCCTAAACCTAGGCGAAGTCGGTGGTTAGCAATACGGGCGGCTGCAGTCGAGCGGTTTTCCAACTGATAACCGCCGGTCTTGCGCAAAGCTGGCAATACTTCATCGCAGACCCACGACTCGAAACGCTTGGCCTCTTCCTTCCGACTCCTGATGATTAGGCGGTAGAGATTGCCCTCATCGATGAACTGCAGTTCTTGCTTACCTTGTTCAGTGAGGGTGTATCGTTTAGATACACCTTTCTCGCGGCAGTGGTCAGCAATTGACTGTCTTGAGTTGGAGTAGCCAAGGATTGCACAGACGTCCTTGGAGCAGAACCAATGCTCCCCACCTTCTCCGGTCATCACCCGTATCGGCAACGCTTCAAACTCAAACAGTACAGGTATGGTCATCGACGCGTTCCTTGCGAAGTCTTGTCCAGGGGGCTCTGTGTTGAGCAGTTTGCCCAGCCTAGCTAGAGTCGGCAACCCGATCTGCACCTGGCGCGCGCCCTCGTCCCCCCGCCACGCCGGCGGGCTAAATGTGTCGAAATTTCCGCATCCCTTCGATGTCTTCGCTGCCGCCCAGGTTCTGGGCTGGTGCGGATCTAGGATGCGGTAGAAAGCCTGCGATTCCCTGCGGGGAGGCTGCTATTGAAGGGGAGGGGCTGCGCCGCCAAGTGCTCTGAGTTGATATGCGCTGACAGCTTGGAATAAGGACTCAGCTTCGAGGCGTAGCAACTCAACCTGATCATTAGGGAGCACACCTTTTGCCTTGTGATATTTGCGAAGAGCGTCCATCGCCTGGTTCATCAGAGTTTCACCCTGAGCCAGCAGTTCGTGCAGTCGCTTTCCATCGAGATCGTCCATGGGACCTCCTAAGGCATCCCGGAATTGTAGGTGCTCAGTCGATGCACTACTGGTGTCTTTTCAGGATGGCCATCAAAAACAGGTAATTTCGGTCAGGTGGGTGGTCAAATCATGCTCTAGGCCTTGATTTACAAGGTTTTGAGCGATTACCTCACAAGGTAATTTGAGGTAAGTGGAGAGGTAATTTTTTATTAACTAGCTGATTTTAAAGGGTTTTATTTTCTCGGCTTCCAACCCTGCTTGGAGGTAATTCGATTACCTTTCAATTACCTAAAAATTACCTCTTACTAAAACTCTCCAGCCCTTGAGCTACGTGGCCTCCAGAGGATTTTCGAAACTCAATTACCAAAATTACCTCATTTTGATGGGTCAACCTGAAACGGCGTTCTCCCCCTGTTGGCGAGGTCCTACGGCTGACGTACACTCCAACTCTGGGAACACTCTGGGAACAAAAACGCTCAAAATCGCACGCTGCACCCCACGTAAATCAAGGCCTGCAGCCCGGTCGGCGCAATTTCGTTGAGTTCGAATCTCTACGCTTCCGCCATTTCCAAAGCCCTGATTAGTCAGGGCTTTTTGCGTTTCTGGGCTACCCAGAATCCCTGTCGGGTGTAACATCCAATACGCACTGGCACCCCTCACGGAAGACCAAATGTTCAAACGCTCTGCTGCACTTGTCCTCCTGGCAATGACACTGTCTGCCTGCCAGCCGAAATGGAAGCAGATGACGGAAGAAGAGGCCCAGCAGCAGCGGGAGTTCGCCGAAGCACTGTGGGCCAAGGACAGGGCCAGGAACCCCAGCATTGAAGAATGGCTCGGCGACCAGATCAGTCCCGACCGTACGGCCGAGCAGAACGTGGTGCAGTTGATGTCCAGATCCCTTGAACGCTGCCTGAGCAACCGATCCGACCTGTCGCCGATCGGTTGCAGCAAACGTTCGGTGCCCATCGTCGACAGCTACTACTTCGACCACTACTACACCTCCAGCAAGAAACCACCGGCAGGTTACCTGACGGTCAGTCATGCCTACCTGAAGTGGTCCTCGGCGATGGAGGCCATCGCACTTCCAGCCTCCTGGGATGTGGTCTCCGATCGCGCCCTGCAAGCGCGTGAGGCGATTCAGCGGGCTTCCTTCCCAGGCCTTTAAGGAGGCCTGGCGCGGGGCAGGTCGCCGCCCCGCACGCCTCAGAACTTGGAGAAATTGATCGCATCGGCAATGATCGAGCCGCCAATACCGGTCAACGACAGCAGCAACGCCCGCACCAGGGGTTCTTCGGAGTAGCGCGAGAACGCGCCGGTATTGAGCGCTGCGATGCGGGCGCGGATCATTTCCAGCTTTTCCCGGTTCAGCTTGTCGTCCGCGGGGAGCAACAGGTAGTTGTCGATACGCTGCAAGGCTGTGCGGCGCGCTTTCTCCGCCGCGCGGCGCAGCGAGATCGCCGAGCTGAGCAATATCACTGCCGTGAGCAGAAAGGTAATGACGATGCTGGGCGGGGTCGGCCAGTTATCGAAATAGCTGTTGCGTGAGGCAAGCATGATCAGCAGGACGACGGTCGGCGCATAGATCAGGCGGTTGACGGCCGAGGTACGCTTGGCGATCAGGACCATGTCCATCCAGTCGTCGATGCAGGGGTGCGTGGCGGTTCCGAAGTGCAACTTATGCTCGATCCGCAGGGATTTTGGCCAGATGCCATGATGCGTGCTCAATTGGCGGATGAAGCGCGTGAGCAGCCGGTTGGCGTCCACCACCCAGAACACCAGCAGCTGGAAAAACAAGTATGACAGTAGCCAACTCCACAGCCAGATTGGCGAGCCACCCCGGACCGGGATTCCTTCCATGGGCCACACCACCATCAGTACGCTGGTGACGACGACGAAAAACCAGGTCGCAAGCGCCGCCCGTACCAGGCGCGCGGTGAAGGTGCCGCATTCGCAGTGCTCGCGCCAGAAGCGCGAAATGAAAACAAGCTTGCGCTCGTCGCCGCTGGCGGGCAGTTGCAGGGCCAGTCGGGACTTTTCGCTGATGTAGCTGATATCGCTGGCTGACAGCGGGAAGATGATCTTGAACAGCCAATGCCCCAGATGATCGAACCATTGACGCCATGACCATTTTTTACCACGCGGGGTGAACAATGGAAAATGTCGCCACAACCTTGCCCGGTAAATGAGCGGCAAGTGGCTCAGGTGGTAATCGTCGAGGATCTCGTCACGGTTGAGCTGCAGGTTGCGCCAACCCCAGAACAGCGCCGAAATCGAGATCAATGCCGCCAACAGGCGCAGCGCGACAGTGGGCCAGGCGCTGATGCCCTGGAACAGGAACATGGGCTCACCCAGCCCGTCAAAGGTCAGGGGGCGGCGAATCTGGTAGGCCCACAACAAGGCCAGGATGAACACCACCAACGGCACCAGGATGTACCACCCCGAGGCGTCGAACAAACCGGCAATGCCGGCAGGGCTGCGTCCGAGCCTTGAAGAGGCTGGCACCGTTCGGCGAATAAGCTCCGCGCAGACGATGCCCAGCAGGATCAGGACGAACGCGATCCACATGAACTCCACCCGCCAATACAAGGTTCCGACCAGAGCGGACAAGGCAGACGCCGTGTAGAGCGACATCGGCATGCTGTGAACCCAGGGCGGGAGCTGGTACAGCGGCGCCTCTGGTTTCTGATCCGGGGAAGGGCGCTGAGCTGGCGTGACGAGGCATCTGCTGGTCCACCACCAGCCAAGAAACAGTGCCAGCAACAGCAAAATCAATGACAACGGCCCAGCCCGAAAGAAAGACAGGATCCCGGCAACGTCTTCGCGCATTGCCGTGGACACTTCGGGGTAGGGTAGTTCTGCGCGATCCTGCAAGCAGCGCAACGCCATGATGTCTTGCGGGCGTACACGGCTGATCTGGCCTGAGCGTCCAGGGTTTGGCGCGGCGCAATCCTCCGGTCGCGACTGGGTCAGTTGGCTTGCCAGGGGGATAAAGCCCTTTATGCCCACCTCATAGATACCGGGTGAGAGTAGCCCTGACTTGGTGTAGTCGAATTTAGCCCGCTTGGCATCGAAGCCTTGCGGGGCTTGCGCGGTGAGCACGGCGATGAACACGGCGCTCTGCAAGCTGTCGCGAAACGGTGGGACATCCTGCTGCAGGGCGCGGGTCAGGGTCAGGCCATAGGGTGAGGCCAGTACCAGGTTGCGGGTGATTTCGGCCTGGCCGCGTTGCAGCATGCGCGCATCGAGGTCGGTTGAGAAATACAACTTGTTCGGCATGCGCGACTTCAGGGCTTGCAAGGCCAGCAACTTGTCATAGGTGTCGAGCCCCAATATGCCGATGGCACCGATGCCGTCTTCACCATTGCGCCGATAGATGTCGTCTTCATGGGCGATGTGGTCGGCCAGGCGGCGCAGGTAGTCGAGCTGGGAGTTGCCTTCGGCCTTCTCCAGCGGGCTGGTGTCCAGTTCAAGTCCGTCTTTCTTGCTGTCCTTGCCGGCGCTCTTGTCGGCGCTGGCGGCTTCCTCCGGAAGGCGCCCATCCAGGCCGCGCAGGTAGCTGAAGCGCAGGAGCCAGTTATCGACCGAGGCCTTTTCTTCATCGCCCAGGTGGGCACTGGTGGCCACCTGGGTCTTGAAACTTTCGATCAACGCCCGGCTGTAGAAACTGTCCCACTCGGAGATCAGCGCGATGCGGTTCATGCGTCGAAAGCCTGCGCCGCCACAATCGTTGGCGACCCGCATCACAGCGCCCGGCGCACACTGCAGACCGGCGGCGGGGTCAACTCTACGCAGTTTCAGTTCCTCGAGCAGCAGGGTGGTCATGGTGCGGTCGTCGCTGATGGTGCGCAGCAGCTTGAGCGATTGTTTCGGACTTTTTGCGGGCTCTGCGGTCTGCTCCGTGCGGTCCTTGGGCTTTTCGATTCCGCGCATCAGCATGGTTCTGTCGGCGGTGGCCAAGGGTGAGTAGATCTCTATTTTCGGCGACACCTTCTGGCCTTCGTATTCCTCGCGGTACATCTCGCGCAACACGGTCGAGTCGGCAGGCCCGATCACCTTTAGCGTTGTGTCGTCGTTGAACTGGGAGCAGGACAAGGGCGTCCCGCCAACCCTGTTGACCTTGCACGACAAGGTCCGACGCAGTTGTTCAAGCTTGTGCAGCGGAGCGTTGCCCAGGTGGCTCTGTTTGAGCCAGAACAACATGGTGCGGGCAGACGGATGCGGTTTTTCTTCCAGATCGGTCGGCGGGTCGAAAGGGTTGGCGACAAAGGTTTCATAGGGCAGTTCTGCGCGCTTGCCACTGCCCTGTGCATCGCTTGCCGGCGTGGCCGGATCACCTTCCAGGTCGTCTGCCAGGGCCAGGCAGCGGATGTTTTGCTCATCCTCGGGCACCATCCGGGCCGTCTTGAAACCGGCGAGAATGGCGTAGCGCATGCGTCGGCGCAGTTCCACTTCTTCGGCGTAGGGCCCGCCTTCGACCAGAGCGACCATGATGTTGATGGGCTCCGCAGGTGCGCTCGATGCGTTGGTTGCAGCAGACGACTTGTCTGCTGCAACCGTACCTGCTGTTTCTGCCTCGGGGGCGTTTGCCGGCTGAATCCGTTGTTCCGTGCGGGCGGCAGGAACCGTTGATATGTCAAAGAGTTCAGACGTGCATTCAGCGCCAGGCGGCTGGATCTTGTTGTCTTTGAACCGCTTGCGGTAGCGCTCCAGCGCATCGAAAGGGTCCTGCCACAGGCGTGCTTCTATAGGCAGTTGTGTCTGGAACTGCGCACCAAAGGGGCGTTGTTCGAGGAACGGAACACGGGTGAGTGCAAACGTAGAGACAATCAGGCTAAGAATAATTGCACTACCAGGTAGCCAGAATCCGAGGTTGCTCCCTGAGTCGTTGTTGTTCATTTCTCTGGCCCTCAGGTGTCGAACCGACACCAGGAACAAGGTAAAGAACCCAATCGAGGAGCGCGCTTCGTACTAAAGGGCCTTGGCCATCGCTTGAACTCGCCAACAAATGAACCTTGCGGCGAGACCGGTTCCAATCGCTCTGTAACTGCCAGGTGGCCGGTGCTCCTGATAATTGTAGTGCAGTTGGCTAATTATCCAATTTGCCCCGGCAAGGCTGTTAACTAGTGAGTTTGTACTGCGTAGTGGCGAGTTGAAGATTTGCAGGGCTATTGTTGGTGGATTCACTTAATTCACATTTAGCGTAGCGAATATAGCAAACCAGAATATTGCAGGATTGCTAAGCAGGCTAATATTTACAGGCGATACAGGTGTCGATAAGCAGCGTGGGTATATTATTAAAAAGGGTTGTGCTGATCCGTAACTGTCCATGATTGTCTATGGGGGTCGGAGGGTGTCGCATGAACACCTCGGCGCAGGCGGTGGGCTCAAGGCGGGCCGTTACCGGGATGTTGTCTTCGTTTCTGGTCACACTTTTACTTGCAGGATGTGCACAAAATCCTGATATCCGTATAGGGCATGATTACACGTCGGGCACCACTGCGAAGAGTCCGCAACACTATACGGCCTGTGTACAAGAAGAGCTTAGAGGTAGCTCGAAAACGTACATACAAGAGGAAGGTGGCACGCTTAAACTTTATCTAGAGAGCACTGACCCGAACAAGGCAAGCGGCCTTGTTGAAGTCTCCGGTTCAGGGAGCCAGCATCAATTTTTGGCCTATCAACGGGATGCCTGGTATGACAAGGGACGGCTGCTCGATGCTGCGCTTGTCTGTTCAAATACCTGAGTAACCGAAGGGGCGGGTTTATTTTTACTGTTGCTCTAAAAATAAATCCGTTCCCTTTCGCTTGCTGCACTCGACCGGTTATTGCAGTCGCGCCTTCGGAATGTTCCCGCTCTTGTCCTGCAAGTAGATCGAATAGGGCAACAGCACGGTATCGGCAACTCCTGAAAAGGCCATGTCGACAAGCATCAATGGCGCCGACGGCTGGCCTTCAAGGTGGGTGGAGCTACGGGGCTGCGCGTTGAGCTTGCAGAAGTCCAGCGCTACCCCGCTGTACACGCGCGGGATGGACTCGCATCGGGAATCCCAGCGGGCAAGCTTGTCGCTCGCCACGCTGTCATCCCTGAACACGGTATTGACCGTTCCACAGCCGGTTAATGAGATCGATAACAAGAGGGTGCTTGCGAATTTCATTTTGCGTTCCATGCAAGGGGAGATTGCTTACCTTGGCCATTCTGACCGGGTCCGGAAAATTTATCACCCCACCGCAACGCCAGCGGCGGTGTGCACCGCAGCCGTACAGGAGGCAAGCCAAATGACCAGCCCAAGTGCGGTCGCGCTGGCGGGGCTTATCGCCTGGGCCTTGTCACTGCTCATCCTGATGGAGTCGCTTCGAGGTTTTCTGTTGCTGTTCAAAGGCGTCTCGGTCAAAGCGTTTACCCCGGATAACGCTAATCTTTCGCCCTTCATGCAACGTCTGGCGCGTGCTCATGCCAATTGTGTGGAAGGCCTGCCCATCTTTGGCGGGGTGTTGATCCTGGCCTTGCTCACTGGACAAACCGAGCTCACCGATCCGCTGGCTTACATCTTGCTGCTCGCCCGATTGGTGCAGTCGTGCATTCATGTGGCTTCGACTGGCGTTTTGGCGATCTACCTCAGGTTTGCCGCTTTCGCGGTTCAGCTGATCATTGCTGCCTATTGGATGGTCAGGCTGTTATGGGTGATCTAGCCAGGCGCCAGATTGTCCAATCTCGCGACCAACAAAATCCCTGATGTGCTGAAGAAACTGCACCTGGAACCTCGATGGCTTCTTGTTCTGCGGCACCAGCATGCTGAAGTCCATCGCAATGGTGGGCTCGAAAGGGCGGAAGATGACCTTTTCACCGGTGTATTCCAATGCACTGATCGGATCGACCAGCGCTACACCCGCACCCAGTTCGACGAAATGGCACATGGGCATGGAGAGTTGGGTTTCGAGGTTCATGCGCCGTTCGATCCCGTACGCGGCGAAGATGGAGTCGATGTGTTGGCGCGAGGCCACGGCATGAGGATAGGAAATGAAGGGTTCGCCCTCCAGGTCTTCAGGCACGATCACGGCCTTTTCGCACAACCGGTGACCGGTTGGCAGCGCGCACTGTAGTGCCGACTGGATGATCTTCTCGCCCCGGGGGCTCGGGTAGGCGTTGGGCTGGGCGATGAAGCCGACATCGCAGCGCTCTCCGACAATGGCATCCACCACTTCGCCCGAGGACTGCACCATCAGGGTGATGTGCGCGTGCTCGTGCAGGCGCAGGAACGCGCTAATGGCTCGCGGCATGAACGACAGGCCCAGGGCTGGCGCGCAGGCGATATGCAGTGAGCCGCGCTTGAGGTCGCTGATTTCCCGCGCCGTGCGGGCGATGCGCTCGACGCCCAATAGCGAGCGCTCCACTTCCTCGTAAAGCACCAGGGCCTCGGGTGTTGGCTGCAGGCGGCCTTTGCTGCGTTCGAACAAGGCGAACCCGATGTTGTCCTCAAGCGCTGCGATCAGGCGGGTGGCGGCGGGCTGCGAGATATGCAGCATTTCGGCGGCGCGGGTCACGGTCTGGCCGAGCATGACCGCTCTGAAGGCCTCCAGTTGACGAAGATTCATGCTGGGCAATCCCATAACAAAAAGACATGGTCGTCGAAAAATAAAGCATTTTTCAACCGGCTGACAGCGCCATAGGATCATCGCAACTACAAGTGAAGCGCGGATTTACTGGCAGCTACGGGGCTGGTGATCGCCAAAGCAGGTCCTATGCAAAAAACTGATTACACCGTCATTGGTGGTGGCCTGGTGGGCATGGCAAGCGCATACGGGCTTGCCTTGCTGGGGCACAAGGTGGCCGTGGTGGATGAGGGCGACACCGCTTTCCGGGCGGCACGCGGCAACTTCGGGCTGCTCTGGGTACAGGGCAAGGGCCACGGCATGGGCGCCTATGCGCAGTGGACCCAGGCCGCGGTCGGGCTTTGGCCACGCCTGGCGGCCTTGTTGCTCGCTGACACGGGCATCGATGTGCAGCTCAGGCAACCCGGCGGATTTCAACTGTGTCTGTCCGAGGCCGAGCTGGCGGATGAAGCACGCGTACTGCAGGCGATCCAGGCTGCCCAGGACGCCGACTACCCGTTCCAGGTGCTGGACAACCGCGAGCTGCGCAAGCGCCTGCCGGGGATCGGACCGCAGGTGGTCGGAGCCTGCTATTCGCCACTCGATGGTCACGTCAATCCGCTCAAGCTGCTGCATGCTTTGCATGCGGCGTGCAAGCAGCGCAATGTGACGCTGCTCAATGGTGCCAGGGTCGATGACATCCGCCAGGGCGCTGGCGGCTTTGAAATCAGGGCCGGATCCCTTCGCGTGTCGAGCGAGCGCCTGGTGCTGGCGGCAGGGCTGGGCAACCGGGCCCTGGGGGCGATGTTGGGCCATGAGGTTCCCTTGCAGCCCAGCCGTGGGCAGATTCTGGTGACCGAGCGGATCAAGCCTTTCCTTCATTACCCCACGACCTATGTGCGTCAGACCGATGAGGGCACCGTGCAGCTTGGCGACTCCGCCGAGCGGGTGGGCTTCGATGATCGCACCAGTGTTGCGGTGATGTCGCAGATTGCCGCGCGCGCCGTGGCGTGTTTCCCGCAGCTGGCGCAGGTGCGGCTGGTGCGCGCCTGGGGTTCGCTGCGGGTGTTGAGCCCCGACGGCGCACCGATCTACGAAGAACTGGCCAGTGCGCCAGGCTGCTTTGTGGTGTCGTGTCACAGCGGTGTGACCCTGGCCGCTGCCCATGCCCTTTCACTGGCACCCTGGATTGCCGGCACGAAGGCGCTGCCGGAGGTGTCGAGTTTTTCCCTTCAACGTTTCACGTCCATGAACGAGGTGGTCAATGCCCACTAAGCGCCTGTTCACGCCAATGGCCGGCGAACTTCCCGGGTACACCATCGAGTTCGATGGCTGCGCGTTGTCGGTGCCGGGCGGCGTTTCTCTGGCGGCCGCCTTGCTTGCCAGCGGCATCCGCAGCACCCGCACCACGCCTGTAACCGGCCGGCCGCGTGCGCCCTATTGCCTGATGGGGGTGTGTTTCGAGTGCCTGGTGGAGGTCGACGGCGTGCCCAATTGCCAGGCGTGCATGATCGCCGTTCGCGACGGCATGCGTGTGCGCACGCAAAACGGCGCGCGGGCATTGGCTTGTGATGCGCAAGCGAGGAACGATCGCCATGAGTCTTGATCCTGTCGATCTGCTGGTGATCGGTGCCGGGCCTGCGGGCATGAGCGCCGCGGTACAGGCCCGGCACCATGGCCTGAGCGTGCTGGTGCTGGATGAGCAGGCATCACCCGGCGGGCAGATCTATCGCAATGTGCTGGAAAGCGATGCCAGGCGCCTGGACGTGCTCGGCGCGGATTACCTGGCCGGGCGGGCACTGGCACAGGACTTTCTCTGCTGTGGCGCGCAGGTTGTCAGCGGCGCGTCGGTGTGGTGGGTCGGTGACGACAAGCAGGTGCACTATCTGGTCGACGGCCAGGCGCATGTCGCCCAGGCACGAAGCCTGCTGATTGCCGCGGGCGCCTTCGAGCGGCCAATGCCCATCCCCGGCTGGACCTTGCCCGGGGTGATGACGGCGGGGGCCGGGCAGATCCTGCTCAAAAGCGCCGCACTGTTGCCGACCGGCCCGGTGGTATTGGCCGGTTGCGGGCCGTTGCTCTACCTGTTGGCGGTTCAGTACCTGCGGGCCGGGATTGAGTTGGCCGCACTGGTCGACACCTCCAGGCTTCGCGACGGTGTTCGTGCCTGGCGAACCCTTCCCGGCGCGCTGCGCGGCTGGCGCGACCTGCTCAAGGGCGTTTCATTGCTGGCAAGGTTGAAGCGTGCTGGCGTGCGACATTATCGCGGTGCCCGGGCGCTGCGCATCGAGGGCGACGACCAGGCGCGGGCGTTGACCTTCGAGCACGGCGGTGTCCGCCAACGCATCGCCTGCGCGTTGATCCTGCTTCACCAGGGCGTGGTGCCCAACACCCAGATCAGTTGGGCGCTGCGCCTTGAGCATCGGTGGAGCGCTGCGCAACTGTGCTGGAGCGCCGAGCGCGATGCCTGGGGAGAAACCAGCCAGCCCGGCGTTTTCATCGCCGGCGATGGCGGCGCCATCGGCGGTGCGCTGGCGGCGCAGCTCCAGGGCAGGCTTGCCGCGATGCGGGTTGCTGACCAGTTGCAGCGTCTTGGCGTGGGAGCGCTCGCCTGCTACGCAGCACCCTTGCAAAAGGTGTTACGCCAGCGATTGGCGGCGCGGCCTTTCATCGATGCCCTGTATCGCCCGCTGGAGGAGTGCCGCATGCCGGCCGATGAGGTAACGCTGTGTCGCTGCGAAGAGGTCAGCGCCGGCGATGTGCGCCGCTACGTCGACCTGGGATGCCAGGGCCCCAATCAGACCAAAGCCTTCGGCCGTTGCGGCATGGGCCCGTGCCAGGGGCGACTGTGCGGCCTGAGCGTGACCGAAGTGATCGCCGAGCGCCGGCAAGTGCCGCCGCAGCAGGTGGGCTACTACCGCATTCGCCCGCCCATCAAGCCCATAACCCTTGGCCAACTGGCCACGGAGTCTGTCCCCCAACGTTCCCGGGAGTCTGCATGAACGACATCGAACGCATTGAAAGCAATCCACGGCTCAGCCGGGCCGTCGTCCATAACGGCGTTGTCTGGTTGAGCGGCATCGTCGCGGCCGACTGCAGCGTGGGCATCGCCGAGCAGACGCGCCAGGTGCTGGCGCAACTGGAGCAGTGGCTGGAGCGCGCCGGCAGCTGCCGTTCGCGAATCCTCAGTGCACAACTGTGGATGAAGGACATGAAGGCTGATTTCGACGGCATGAATGCGGAGTGGGGGCAGTGGTTCGCCGCGGGCGAAACACCGGCCCGGGCCACGGCCCAGGTCGCGTTCGATGATGAGCAGATCCGCCTGGAGCTCATGGTTGTCGCTGCGCAGAAGTGTGATGGGTTCACCCAATAAAACAATAAGGTGAGAGAAAAGCATGAAGATCAAGTCGAGCGTCAAACCGCTGGTGTTGGCCGCAGTGTTTGCACTCAGCGGCATGGCGCAAGCCAGTGAAAGAGTGTTGCGTATTGGTGTCGAGGCGGCCTATCCACCCTTTGCCTTCAAGACCGCCGACAACCAGCTGGTGGGGTTTGATTACGACATTGGCCAGGCGTTGTGCACCAGGCTTGAAGCAACGTGCAAATGGATCGAGATAGAGTTCGATGGGCTCATTCCGTCGCTCAAGGTGCGCAAGATCGATGCGGCGATTTCCTCGGTTTCAATTACCCAGGAGCGCCTGAAGTCCGTGGACTTCACCACCAGCTACTACCGCTTGCCCGCCAAGCTGGTCACGCGCAAGGACAGCGGAATCGGCGCGGTACCCGGTGACCTGGCCGGCAAACGGATCGGTGTGCAGCGCGCCACGAACTTCGATCGCTATGCGACCGAGAACTTTGAACCAGCGGGCGCACAGATCATCAAGTACGGCAGCCAGAACGAAGTCTTTCTCGACCTGGTGGCCGGGCGCCTGGACGCTTCGCTCGCAGGCTCGGTGGCCATCGATGAAGGCTTGTTGAAGACGCCCAGCGGTGCGGCGTTTCATATGTTGAGCGACAACTTTACCGACGAGCAGTACTTCGGCACCGGCGCCGGTATTGCAGTGCGCAAGCATGATCCCTTGGCCCAGGAACTGGACGCGGCACTGGCCGGCCTGAAAGCGGACGGCACCTATGAGCGGATTCGCAAGAAATACTTCGAGTACGACATCTCGGGGGACAACTGAGGCTTGCGGAGGTCGGTGTGCAACTCGACGAGGTAGAACTGTTCGCCTTGAACCAGCTCTTCAATGCGCACGGTAGCCCGGACGAATCCGTCCAGGCATTTCACTATGCGGTCCAGCAGCGGTGCATCACCGCTGCCGGATTCTTTTCCATCATCAAGTGCCTGCATCCTTCAGCGCACATCCAGCCCCGGCAAGAGATCAGCAAGTCGTTCAGCCATCCGCAACTGAAGAAAGGTGGCATGTTCGTTTGCTGGGTCGAGCCTGATATGACGCTGTGCCTGGAGGGCACCGCGGCCCATCGAAACTGGCCTGTCGCGTTGGTGCCGCAGGCATTGCAGGCGTCCGTCGAGGGGCAGCGCTGATCGTGGGGGTCAGTCCAGGTCCCGCGCCTCATGCCGCTCCGCCACCTGGTCCGCCTCATCGCCCCAGGTGCGGTTCACCCGTCGCCCGCGGATCACCGCCGGTCGCTCGGCAATTTCCCTGGCCCAGCGTTGCACATGGCTGTAGTCCTGCACCGAGAGGAACACCCCGGCCGCGTACAGGTTGCCCAGCGCCAGTTGCCCATACCAGGACCACACGGCGATATCGGCAATGCTGTAGTCGTTGCCCGCCAGGAAGCGGCTTTCGGCCAGGCGTCGATCCAGCACGTCCAGTTGGCGTTTGGTTTCCATGGCAAAGCGGTTGATCGGGTATTCGAGCTTGTCCGGCGCATAGGCATAGAAGTGTCCGAAGCCGCCACCCAGGTACGGGGCCGCGCCCATCTGCCAGAACAGCCAGTTCAGGGTTTCGGTGCGACCGGCCAGGTCGGTGGGCAGGAAACAGCCGAATTTTTCCGCCAGGTACAGCAGGATCGAACCAGACTCGAAGACCCGAAGGGGTGGCTGCACGCTGTGGTCCGACAGTGCCGGGATCTTTGAGTTGGGGTTGACCTCGACAAAGCCGCTGGAGAATTGATCGCCGTCGTTGATGCGGATCAGCCAGGCATCGTATTCGGCGCCGCTGTGCCCCAGCGCCAGCAGTTCTTCCAGCAGGATGGTGACTTTGATCCCGTTGGGTGTGGCCAGTGAGTAGAGTTGCAACGGGTGCTTGCCCACCGGCAGTGCCTTGTCGTGGGTAGGGCCGGCGACGGGGCGGTTGATGTTGGCGAACTCGCCGCCTGACGGCGCGTCATGGCGCCACACCTTGGGTGGGACGTAGGATGCTTTACTCATGAGTCGAACCTGCTCAATGGAAGGGACGCAACTATGTTCAAGATGAATGCCCTGGTACCCGAGTTGATCGTTTCCGATCTGAGGCAAAGCCTGAGTTTCTACTGTGACGTGCTGGGCTTCAAGGTCGAATACTGGCGAGAAGAAGACAAGTTCGCCTTTATCTCCCTCGGCCACAGCCAGATCATGCTGGAGCAGGACTGGCACAGTGAGTCGCCCTGGCGGGTCGGGCCGCTGGAGCCGCCGTACGGGCGGGGGATGAACCTGTCGATCAAATGCCTGGATGTGCTGGCGCTGGTGTCTGCCTTGCAGGCGGCAGGCTGGGCGATCAGGCAAGGTATCGAAGAACGCTGGTATCGCCAGGATGACCAGCAGGTTGGCCAACGCAATTTCCTGGTGCTCGATCCGGATGGTTACTTGCTGCGATTTGCCGAAGCTATCGGCACAAGGCTGTAGGAGCGGGCTTGCCCCGCGATGCGGTTGTGCAATCGCGGGGCAAGCCCGCTCCCACAATGCAGGCCAAATGATGTCGAGCTAGAGTGAAGGCAAGGTGGGTGAGGCTTTGCGGGTTCCAGCCGTAACGCACTGTGCGATCACCAATTCCGGCGAGCCTCTCCTATGAATGCAGCGTCATCCTGGACCCTTCATCTGCCGTTTCGCGTGCTCAAGCCAGCAGCGGCCCTTGGCCAGTTCAACCTGCTGCGCTGGTTCTCGATCATCAGTTTCATGATCATCGGCGCCGTGGCCATTGGCCTGGGCTCGCTGTCCACGCGCTTTTTGATGAACGAAAGCCTGGAGCGCGATGCGCTGTTGTCCGCCCAGTTCATCCAGGCGGTGGCCATCGGCGAGATTCGCCACCACGATCTGTCCGGCATGCAGATGGGCGACATACTGACGTCAACAGCGTTCGGCATGTTGAAAGAGGAGACCCTGCACAACCGGGCGCGGGCGCGCTTGGAGTTCCTCGATCACCTGGCCCACCTGCCCGATTCGCTGCTGGCCACCATCTATTCGCCCGATCGGGTGGTGTTGTGGTCGACCAATCCGGTGCTGATCGGGCGCAAGATCTTCGGCGACCAGGCCCTGGAGGCGGCGTTCAGCTCCCGGGGGCGGGTGTCGGCGAAGTACACCGAGGTGCAGAAAGGGCGGATCGAGCAGCAGTTCATGCAGGCGCCACGGGCGTTCTTTATCGAGAACTACATTCCCCTGAATGACAGGCACGGCAACGTGCTGGCGATGGTGGAGATCTACAAGGAGTCGATGGACCTGATCGAGCGGGTCAACCGTGGTTTTCGCTTGATCTGGATGGCCACGGCCCTGGGCGGCCTGGCGATTTACTTCGGCCTGTTCTGGATCGTCTGGCGGGCGTCGAAGCTGCTGGCCTCGCAGCAGGACCAGCTGGTCGCCAACAAGACCTACGGCGGGCTGGTGGAGATGTCCACCGCCGTGGCCCACAGAATGCGCAATCCACTGGCGAGCATCCGCACCAGTGCCGAACTGGCGCTGGGCACGGCCGGGCAGCCGGCGGGCAAGAACATTGCCGACATCGTCAACCAGGTCGATCGCATGTCGAGTTGGGTGCGGGATCTGTTGTTGTGCCTGCGGCCCTTGCGCGGCGAGGCGGAGCCAGTGGATCTGGTCGGCGCCGTGCATGCCACCTTGAGTTCCTTCGAGCAGCCTCTGGCCCTTGCGAAAATCCAGGTCGCCTTCGACGCCACGCCCATGCCGCTGGTGGTCAGCCACCAGTTGCTGCTGGCCCAGGTGCTCAACAGTGTGATCGCCAATGCCATCGAAGCAATGCCCGAAGGCGGTCGCCTGGCGATCGACACCTCCTTGTCCGCCGATGGGCGCCAGGTCCAGCTGTGTATCCATGACACCGGCAAGGGCCTGACACGCCAGCAGGAAATGCTGGCCTTCAAGTCAATCTACACCACCCGCCAGGGTGGGCTGGGTATTGGTTTGATCATGGTCAGGCAGATCATGGAGCGCTTTGGCGGGGAGGTCAGCCTCAGCAGTCGCGAGCAGGGAGGTACCCGGGTTTGCCTGTATTTCAAGGTCAGTGGCTAGAGATCCATCGCGGCGCAAGGCCGCTCCCACAGGGTGGGAGCGGCCTTGCGCCATGATGGGGTTCACTGACTGGACGGCATGTTCTTGCTGACGCAATGAATCCCGCCGCCCCCCGCAGCGATCGGGTCGATGTTCAACTGCTCGATCGTGCGTCCCGGGTACAACTTGCCCAGCAGCTCCTTGCAGTACGCGTCCGCCTCAGGATCGCCAAACTCGGGGGCGATGATCGCGCCGTTGACCACCAGGTAGTTGATGTAGCCGGCGGCGAATTCATCGTTGTCACGGGTGAAGCGGTTGCTGCGCAGTTTGCTCGGCGGCGGCAGCAGGTGCACGGTCAGGCGCCGGCCATCGGCGTCGGTGGCCTGCTTGAGGATCTCCAGGTGCTTGCGCGTGACCTTGTAGTCGTAAGAGTCCGGGTCGTTGTCGAGGTTGGCGATCACCACGCCCGGGGCAACGAAGCGTGCGTAGAAGTCCACATGGGCGTCGGTGATGTCGCGGTTCTTGATGCCCGGCAGCCAGATGATCTTGCGCAGGCCGAGGTTGTCCTTGAGCTCGGCTTCCACCTCGCTGCGACTCCACTGGCGGTTGCGGTTGTCATTGACCCAGCAGCTTTCGGTGATGATCGCCGTGCCATGGCCATCCACCTCGATGCCGCCGCCTTCGCCGGTCAGTTCGCTGCGCAGCAGCGGCAGGCCGGTGGCCTTGCTCAGCGCCTTGGCCACTTCGCGATCGCGACTGTGGCGCTGCTTGGCGCCCCAGCCGTTGAAGTTGAAGTCCACCAGGGCGCTGTTGCCCTCGTCGTCGATGACAAAGCAGCCGCCGTAGTCGCGTACCCAAATGTCGTCCAGCGGCACCACCAGGAACGAGGTGTTGTGGGTGCCGCATTGGCGTTTGGCCTGCTCCAGGTCGTTGGCGCGGCACAGCACGGTGACCGGCTGGTACTTGGCCACGGTCCTGGCCAGCTGCGCGATGCACTGGTTGACGGCTGCGGCCTGGTCCTCCCAGATCGCTTCGGAGGCGGCGAAAGCGACGAACAGCTGGCGCTGGGGCAGGTCTTCCTCGGGCATGTACCAGTCGCTGTCGGCTGCCGAAACGAAGCGCAGCGGGCCGGCCAGGCAGCCCATGCCGGCGAGCAGTGAAAGGGACTTGATCAGGGTACGACGGGGCATCATCTACAAAGGCTCTCTTTACGGTGGCAACGTCTTCAGTTGGCCTGGGACGTCTTGAAGGTGGTCCAGGCGCGCATCCGCGCGCGCATGTCGCGCTGGCTGATGTCCTTGCCCGGAATCAGGCGGGCGTAGGTCGCGTCGCTGACATAGATGTCCGGGTTGTCACGCATCTGCGGGTCGACCAGGGCGCGTGCCTTGGCGCTGGAGGTGGGGTAGCCGGTGAACGAACTGATCGCCGCCATCTGCTGCGGCTGCATGACGAAGTTGATGAAAGTGTAGGCATAGTCCGGGTGGGCGGCGTCGGCGGGGATCGCCATGCTGTCCATCCAGATCGTCGTGCCTTCCACCGGGATGTGGTAACGGAACTCGATGGCCTTGCCCGCCGAGTCGGCGGTGCGTTGTGCCTGGATCATATCGCCGCTGTAGCCGAGCGACACGCAGGTGTCGCCGTTGACCAGCTGGGTTACCGGTTGCGACTGGAACTTGCGCACGTACGGCTTGATACCGTCGAGCAACTGCCGGGCGGCGAGCAGGTCTTCGGCCTTGCCGCTGCGCGGGTCCTTGCCCAGGTAGTTGAGCACCACGGCCAGCACCTCGTCGGGGGAGTCGATCATCGAGATCCCGCAGTCGGCCAGCAGCACCGCGTTTTCTGGCTTGAACAGCAGGTCGAGGCTGTTGACCGGGGCGTTGGCGATGCGTTTTTCGATGGCGGCGCGGTTGTAGGTCAGGCCGATGCTGCCCCAGGTGTAGGGCACGGTGCTGTCACGGGAGTTGGGGTAGCGGTCGTGCAGGCGCTTGAGGCCCGGCTCGATGTCGCCCAGGTGTTCGAGCTTGCCCGGGTCGAGCTTTTGCAGGGCGCCGGCACGGGCCAGGCGCTCGGCCACGGTGTCGCCGGGGAAGATCAGGTCGTAGCCGCTGTGGCCCGAAAGCAGCTTGGCCTCCAGGGTCTCGCTGCTGTCCATGACGTCGTAGATGACCTTGATGCCGGTCTGGGCGGTGAAGCTTTTCAGGGTGTCTTCGGCGAAGTAGTCGGCCCAGTTGTACAGGCGCAGGACTTTCTCTTCGGCGCAGGCCACACCCGAGACAAGGAACAGGCTCAGGCTGGTGGCGAGCAGGGTACGTTTTGCGCGCATGTCAGGCTCCTTGTTTGAAGGTCGAGTGTGGGTGCTTGCCGTCGAGGGTCAACAGGGTGGCGTACATCTCCGGACGACGGTCGCGGTAGATGCCCCAGGTCAGGCGCTCGTCACGCATGTGCGCCAGGTCCAGCTCGGCCAGCAGCACGGCGCTGCCGCTGCGATCGGCTTCGGCCAGCAGGCGGCCCTTGTGGTCGGTGATGAACGACGAACCATAGAAGTCCATGGACAGGGCCGGGTCCTGGCTTGCCACTTCATGGCCGACGCGGTTGGCGGCAATCACCGGCAGGATGTTGGCGGCGGCATGGCCGCGCTGGGTCAGTTGCCAGTGGTCGCGCGAGTCCAGGTCGGCGGCGCCGGGTTCCGAGCCGATGGCGGTGGGGAACAGCAGCACCTCGGCACCTTGCAGGGCCAGGCAGCGGGCGGTTTCCGGGAACCACTGGTCCCAGCAGATGGCCACGCCGATGCGCCCGACCGCGGTGTCCCAGACGCGGAAACCGGTGTCGCCGGGGCTGAAGTATTCCTTTTCCTGGTAGCCGATGGCGTTGGGGATGTGGGTCTTGCGGTACACCTCAAGCAAGCGGCCGTCGGCATCGGCCACGGTCAGCGAGTTGAAGCAGGCATTGCCGGCGCGCTCGTACCAGCTCAGCGGCAGCACCACCGACAGCTCCCGGGCCAGCGCGGCGAAGCGTTGCAGCAGCGGGCTGTGTTCGAAGGTTTCGGCCAGGGCCAGGTGGCCATGATGCTGCTCGATGCAGAAGTACGGGGTGGCGAACAACTCGGGCAGCAGGATCAGCCGGGCGCCGGAGGCGGCCGCCTGGCGCACCAGGCGCTCGGCCTGGTCGAGGTTGGCGGCCAGGTCCCAACTGCAGGCCATTTGCAGGGTGGCGACGGTCAAGGTGCTCATCGTGCGCCTCCCACCAGCGGCCAGGCCGGCTGTTGCTGGGTAATGCAGTGCACGCCACCGCCGCCGTGGGCCAGCTGGTTGATGCGCACCGGGGCGATTTCGCGGTCGGGGAAGGCCTGCTGCAGGGTGGCGGCGGCGTCCTGGTCGGCTTTGATGCCGTAGGCCGGCATGATGATCGCGTTGTTGCAGATGTAGAAGTTGGTGTAGGAGGCGCAGAACACGTCGGCGTTTTCATCCACCGCATCGGTGGCCTCGAACAGGTCGATCAGCTCGAAGCGACGGCCGCGGGCGTCAGTGGCCAGTTCCAGGGCACGGCGGTTTTCCCGCACCACCTGGGCATAGGTGCCGGTAGCATCGCGGGTGGCATCGACCAGCAGGGTGGCGGGGCGGGCGAAGGCGCAGACGCCATCGACATGGCCATCGGTCATGTCACCGGTGATGTAGTCCGGATCGCCCGGCAGCCAGATGACTTTCTCCACACCCAGCAGACGGTCGAATACCTCCTCGATGTCGCGCTTGCTCATGCCCAGGTTGCGGTTGGCGTTGAGCAGCACCGATTCGGTGGTGATCAGCGTGCCTTCACCGTCGACGTGGATGGCGCCGCCTTCATTGGACAGGTGGGTGCCGAAGCAGTCCATGCCCAGGCCGTTGAGGATACGTCGGGCCAGGCCCTCGTCGAGGCCGTGCGCGGACTTGCCGCCCCAGGCGTTGAAACGCCAGCTGACACCGGCCATGCCCAGCTGCGGGTGGCAGACGAAGCTGGGGCCCGAATCGCGGCACCAGCTGTCATCGACGGCGATCTGCACCAGCTCGATATTGGCCCCACACAGTTGCCGGGCACGGTCCACTGCGCTGGGGTCGACCACCATCTTCACCGGCTCGAAATGGGCAATGGTATTGGCCACGCGGGCGAAGTCGATTTGCACCTCGGCCAGGGACACGCCCCAGGTCGATTCCCAGAGAGCCTGGTTATGCGGCCAGACCATCCAGGTGGCAGCGTGAGGTACCCATTCGGCGGGCATGAACCAGCCGGTGTGCGTGGCGTTGTGCTTGTGCATGAAGTTGAGCCTTGAGTTAAGTTTTTGTTTTCAGTGTGTTGGCGAGGTCAAAACTTGATGACTCAATGCTATGGCTGGCTTAATGCATAAACAAACGATGAATTTTCCCTAAAACTGATTAGCGTGGCTTATCGATAATGCTAAAGCACTGGCCCCCCCTGAATACCCTGCGCGGTTTTGAAGCGGCGGCGCGCCTGGGCAGCTTCCACAAGGCGGCCGAGGAGCTGCACCTGACCCAGTCGGCGATCAGCCAGCAGATCCGGGGCCTGGAAAGCTACCTGGAGCAGCCGCTGTTCTACCGCCAGGGGCGCAGCGTGGCCCTCACCGATGCCGGCCACGACCTGCTCAGCACCACCCAGGTGCTGCTGCAGCAACTGGCCGTGGGCATCCGCCGCCTGGAGCAGTACCGCAAACCCAACCAGCTGGTGGTCAACACCACCCCGGCCTTTGCCCGGCACTGGCTGGTGCCGCATCTCGAAGACTTCCACCGCCAGCACCCGCAGGTGGATGTCTGGCTGTTCACCAGCGACGAGATACCGGAGATGAGCGAGCAGACCATCGACATCGCCATCCGCGACGACATCAGCGCCCAGGCCGAATGCGCGTTCCGCGTACTGCTGCACGATCGCCTGTACCCGGCCTGCCACCCACGGGTGCTGGCGCTGTCTGCCGAGTCGCGCACCACCCTGCATGGCGAGCGCGAAATGGACTGGAGCCACTGGCAGTTGCAGGGCGGGGCCGACATCGGTCAGAAGCTGCAAGGGCTGAACTTCTCCGACCCTGGCCTGCTGCTGGACGCAGCCAGCCAGGGCCTGGGCATCGCCCTGGTCAGCGCACTGCTGGCCGGGCGGGCGCGGGAGGAGGGCAGCCTGGTGCCCTTGACCGAGCAGGACGTCAGCGGCCCGAAGTGGGCCTGGCTGGTGCACCGCGACAGCGAAGACAACGCCTTGACCCGCAGCTTCTGCCAGTGGCTGGAAGAGAAGCTCAGGTGTGACGCAGCTGCAGGGTGCTGAGCACGCACACCGAGGCATCGCTGGTGGGGGTGTCGTCGGTGAAGTCGACCTGGTTGTACACCCCGCCGTGGAAGTTGAAGGTGCGGGTGTTCCAGCTGCTGTCCATCTGCAGCACCCCGGTGCTGGCGCTGGCGCCGTTGCACGTGGCGGTGAGGGTCAGCTGGCGGGCGTCGTTGACCTCGATGGTGACGGTGAAGGCGGCGTTCAGCGGCACGTTGGCCAGCAGGGTGACGCTGGCCGGTGATGCCTGGTTGAAGCTCTTGCGAAAGCCGTAGGTGATCTTGCCCTTGTTCCAGAACACCTTGAGCGGTGGGCTGTCGTCGTCCTTCACATGCAACTGTGCGACCACCACCTTTTGCGCGAGGTTGACCTTGGTCAGGGTCATGACCTGGTGGTTGCGGTGCAGGGCGGCGCTGGCGAGCGACCAGTACAGCGGCTCCTTCCATTCGCAGCGGGTACGGTGGGTGCTCTTGCTGGCGGCGCCCTTGGTGGGGGCGGTGAAGCATACCGAACCGTCGGCGAGGGTGGCGATGACTTTGGGGAGTTGCTCCAGGGCTTCGGCCCCGGTGAGCTCAAGGGCGACCGGGTCGGTGCTGGACTTGGGGACGGGGGTGGTGATGATCAGATTGTCGATGTTGACGAACATGGGCGTTCTCCTGAACTGGGGAAGGCGCGACAAAATGTGTCGCGCCTGTCCTTGAACTTAGCTTCAGGGTAAATGATGCGTCAATGCTGGCAGCTAAAGTAATTTAGCTGGCCATACAGCATCGCAAGGCCAGCCCGCGATATCCCGGTTGCGACTGCTGTGCAGTCGATCGCAGGCTTCGCCAGCTCCTACAAGGGTTTCCGGCCTGCCCCGGACGCTGTGGGAGCTGCCGATAGGCTGCGATCGGGCGCGAAGCGGCCGTAAAACCAGACCGCCTCAGTACATCTGACCCAATAAGGTGGCCGGATTGCGACTGCTGCGCAGTCGATCGCAGGCTTCGCCAGCTCCCACAGGGGTTCCCGCCATGCCCCGGCTCTGTGGGAGCTGCCGATAGGCTGCGATCGGGCGCGAAGCGGCCGTAAAACCAGACCGCCTCAGTACACCTGGCCCAATGAGCTGGCCGGATTGCGACTGCTGCGCAGTCGATCGCAGGCTGCGCCAGCTCCCACAAACCCCCGCGATGAACACACAAACCGATCACATGAACCAGCGATACTCCCGCGCACTCACTTCCTGCATGAACGCCAGATGATCCTGGCGCTTGTTCTCGCAATAGACCATCACGAACTCGCTGCCCAGCTGCTGGTTGACCACCGGGTGGTGGTGCATTTCCCTGACCGCCGCCAGCATGTCCTTGGGAAAGTCGATACCGCTGCTGCGATCATCATTGAGCGGCGCAATAGGTTCACGGCCAGCATCCAGCCCATGCTCCATGCCACTGAGAATCGCCGCCAGCACCAGATAAGGGTTGGCATCAGCACCCGCCAGCCGGTGTTCGATGCGCAGGTTGCGCGGATCGGACTCAGGAATGCGAATGCACGCATCGCGATCCTCGAAACCCCAGCTCGCACGGCTGGCCGCATTGACCATGGCGCCATACCGGCGCATGGCATTGTGGTTGGCAGCAAAAATCGGCATGCAGTGCGGCAGCAGTTCCAAACAGCCAGCCACGGCATGGCGCAAAGGCCGCTGGGCATCGGCGGCCAGCAGGTTGTTGCCGTCGCGGTCATACAGGCTCACATGCACATGCATGCCGCTGCCCGGCGCGTCCAGGTAAGGCTTGCTCATGAAGCTGGCGCGCATGCCGTGCTTGAGCGCCACGCCACGGGTGCTGCGGCAGAACAGCGCGGCCCAGTCGGCGGCGCGCAGGCCGTCGTCGCAGTGGCCGAAGTTGATCTCGAACTGGCCAGGGCCGAGTTCGGCGGTGATCACGTTGGCATCCACGCCTTGTTCGTTGGCCGCCTCGACCATCTCCCGCAGCACATCGGAATACCGCGACAGGCGCTCGATGTGCATGTTCGGCTGGTCGTCGGCGTCATCGGTGAACGGATCGCGCGGGAACTGCGGCAGGCCGTCCTTGAGCGCACGGTCGAACAGATAGAACTCCAGCTCGAACGCCACCACTGGCCGAATACCACGCCGCTCCAGACGCTGCAGCACCTGGGCCAGCACTTCCCGCGGCTCGAACTCGATCGGCGCCTGGGTGCCGTCGGAGCTGATCAGCATCTGCGCCAACGGCTGGTTTTCCCAGCGCACCGGCTTGAGGGTGCCGGGGATCAGCCGCCGTGGCGCGTCCGGGTCGCCGTCGCTGAAGCAGTAGTCGCCGATCGGGAACAGGCCACCCTGGACCCCCAGCAACACGCAGTTCTGCGGCAGCTTCAGGGGGCTGCCGGCGGCGACCTTTTCCAGCATGTCGATCGGGTAGCGCTTGCCGTAGAAATGCCCGGGAATGTCCAGACTGATCAGATCGACATAGCGCACGTCAGGATTGAGGGTGCGGAAATGACGGACTTCACTGAGCAGATCGGGAAAGCTTTTTGTTGTTGTCATCTTATTGCGATCCTGCAGCGTGGTTAACGGAATACCCAGAGCACCCGTGTCGGATGTTCTGTCAGATTGGCGTAGCGAAACTGGCTGTGCGGCGGTAGCTGAAAACTGTCGTTGGGGCCCAGGGTGACCGGCTCCGGGTTGTCGTCGAGCCACAGGCTCAGCTCACCTTCGAGTACGAAGCCGCCTTGCTCGGAGCTGTCGTCCAGATGGCCTTCACCACTGGTGGCGCCCGGCGCCAGGTGGCTTTCGAGCATGGAAAAGCCGCCGGTGAGCTTGGGCGAGACCAGCACGTCGGTGATGCCGCCGGCGTAGTACAGGGTGCGGCGCTCGCCCGGGCGGGTGACCCAGTCGATTTGCCGGGGCTTGCTCAGGTTGTAGAAGTAGGTGGTGGGCACATCCAGGCTTTCGCTGATGGCGGTCAGGTCCGCCACGGTGGGGCGCGACAGGCCGCGCTCGACCTGGGACAAGAAGCCCACCGAGCGGTCGATGCGCTGGGCCAGCTCGCCCAGGGTCAGGTTGCGGTGCTTGCGCAAGTCACGGATCAGGATCGCCAAGCCTTCGATTTCATCCTGCATATCCATGGTGCTGTCCTCTCAAATAGTGTCGCGCAGGCGGTACCAGGCCTTGGCCGCCGCTTCCAGCGGTGCGGCGAGCAGGTCGCCGCCGGGGAAGCGGCCATTGTCGATGGCCTGGTACAACGCCAGCAGTTCGGAGTCGCCGAGAATGGCATCGCTGACGGCACGGGCGCCGGCCAGGGTCGGCAGTACGCCATGCCCGGAAAAGCCCTGCAACCAGTAGCGCTGCCCGGCGCGGCCGATATCCGGCGTGCGCTTGAGGCTGCAATCCAGGTGCCCGCCCCAGGCATGCTCGATCGCCACCCCGCGCAGTTGCGGAAAGGCGCGCTCCAGCACCGGCCGGGTAGCCGCCGCGACATCGCGGGGAATACCGCCCAGGTAGGTGCAGCCGCCGCCGAACAGCAGGCGGTGATCCGGGGTCAGGCGGAAATAGTCGGGCACGAACTGGTTGTCGATCACACAGCTGTTGCGCGGCAGCAGCGAATGGGCCAGGGCCGGGTCCAGCGGCACGGTCGCCACCTGGTAGGAACCCACCGGCAACAGCCGCCGCGACAGTTGCCGGTCGAGGCTGTCGATATAGGCATTGCAGGCCAGCACCAGCACATCGCTGCGCACCTCGCCGTGCTCGGTGCGGGCGACGAAGCCGTTGGCGGTTTCCCGGTAGTCGAGCACCCGGGTCTGCTCATACAGGCGTCCGCCGGCTGCCTCGATGGCCGAAGCCAGGCCCTGGGCCAGCTTCAGCGGATTGAGGTGGGCGCCTTCGGGGTCATACAGCGCCGCCTGGTAACGCGGGCTGTCGATCCACTCGGGCAGCTCGTGGCGTTCGATCACCCGCAGCTGGTCGTAACCCCACTTGTGCGAAGCCTCATGCTGGGCCTCATGCAGCATACCGACCCGCCGTGGCAGTACCGCCGTCCACAGGCTGCCGGGCCGATAATCGATATTGAAGCCATGCCGGCGCGGCAATTCACGCAGCTCGGCGGCGGCCCAGCGCATGCTGTCCCACAACCGCCGGGCGCGCTCGACGCCCAGGGCGTTTTCCAGCGGCGCCATATCGCACGACCAGCCCAGCAGCGCCTGCCCGCCATTGCGCCCGGACGCCGCCCAGGCCACCCGACTGGCTTCCACCAGCGTCACCCGCTTGCCGGCCAGGGCCAGGCGCAGCGCCGTGTGCAGGCCACTGAAACCGGCGCCGACGATCAGCACCTCAGTGTCGATGGACGCATGCAGGGAAGGGCGCAGCGGGATCGGAGCAGGGAAGGTACGGGCGTAATAGCTGGCGACATGCTGGGCGGATTGCTTGAACATGGCGGGTCTCGTGAATTTTTATTGGTATATTTTCATGAAAAACTACCAGATAAATTTCACGAGGCCAACCCCGTCACCGGTCACAATCGACGGGCGTTCCACACCAGCAGCACCCGCGCCTGGATATGCAGCTTGTCCAGCGCGGCGCCTTCGATCAGCAGGGGCGGGTACAGCGGATTGTCGGAAATCATCCGCAAGGCCCCGTCGGTGAGCCGTTGCAGCCGCTTGATAAACAGATCGCCATCGAGGCTGAACACATAGATAGCGTCGGTACGCACCTCAGTGATGCCCCGGTCCACCAGCAGCGCGTCACCGTCATTGAAGGTGCCGGCCATGCTGTCGCCGTCGCCGGCAATCACCGCCAGGTTGTGCAGGCTGGAATAGCAAACGCCCTGGCTGCGCAGCCAGTCCTGGTGCACCGTCAGGTCGCGGATCACCTCGACCTGGCTCGGCGGCGTCTGGCCTCGGCCCATGGAGGCGCGGATATCGAAGTGGGGGATAGTGACGAAGCCCGGCGTGGGCGGTGCGACGGCCTGGTCCTGCAGCACATCCATCCAGCCGCCTTCCAGGCCTTCGGCGGCCTCGATGCGCCGGGCGACTTCGTCGCCGAGGTTCTTCTCGGTCTTGTGCGAAAGCACCTGACTCAAATGCGCCGGGCTCATGCCCCAGCGCTCGGCGCAACTGGCCTTGCGCTGGGTACCGATCAGCCGGAGCAGGTTGGACTTGCGGATATCGTGAATGTTCATGGGCGTCCAGTGCCAGTCTTTAGCTATGTGCTAAAGGCTAAACCATAAACGCCCTGATACCCAATAGCCTTACTGCACCTGCAGCCCGCCGATCCGGCCTTTGAGCAGCCGCTGGCGCAGCAAGTCGTAGGCCCAGTTGTAGGCCATGGTGTAGGGCAGCATAAAGGCGAAGAAACCGATCTCCAGCACGAACGCCTGCACCAGCGACAGATTGAGCATCAACGCCGCGATCGGCACCCCGATCACCACGAACCCGATCTCGAAGCCCGCCGCATGCAGCGCCCGCACCTTGACCCCACGGGCCACCCGCTCGACCGGCCAGAGGTGGTCGAAAACGGTGTTGTAGAGCATGTTCCAGAGCATCGCCACGGTCGACAACACCAGCGCCAGGGCACCCACCTCCAGTACCGAACGGTTCAGCAACCAGGCACCGATGGGTGCACAGATCAGCACGGCAATGGCCTCGAAGCCTACGGCGTGGACGATACGCTCGGTGAGGGATTTGTGGGACGTGAGCATGACAACACCTGAGTGGTTGGGTTTGATGGGGGGGATTGTCATCGGTTTTTTGGGGAGGGGGAAAATGGGTTGTATCGGGAAAAGCGATGGGTGGTGTGCTTTCGCTTTTTCGGAACCTGAGGCAAGTTACGATCTGAAGTAGGTGGAAAATTGATTGCATGGGGAAGCTGCAAGGCAGGACCTAGTTGGTAGATTTCGACCAAAAGTGGATCATCAGGACTTTAAGGCATGATCTTGCTGATCAGCGCCATTTGCGGTCCTTCTTCGAGATGTGAATAGGTAGCCAAGCCCCCTATTTAACAAAGCTCGCAGGATCATGGTGGCACTGTGTCCCCACTCAAATACCCCTGCTGTGACGGTGGTGATATGCTTGGAGCTAGAGTGTTGGACTGGAGCTATAGAAATTTTCATTTCTAGTAAACGAAGGTTGTACTCAAGATATAATGTCAATATTCGCAATGCGAATAAGCCCGGCTGGACGGACGCTAATAATGCCTAGCTATGATTTCAAACAGCTTTCCCCTAATGACTTTGAGGAGCTTGCTCGAGACCTCATCCAGGCACGGGATCAGATAATTTTAGAATCTTTTAAGTCTGGAAGAGATGGCGGGATTGACTTCCGTATCGCACACGCGTCCCTGAATACAATAGTGCAATGCAAACACTACAGCGGCACTGGATTTACGGGGCTGTTGAGCAGCCTTAGCAAAGAAAGCATAAAAGCTCAAAAATTAAATCCGACGCGCTACATTTTAGTAACTTCAGTTGGGTTGACTCCGGAAAATAAGCTAAGCATCGCGAAACTATTCGACCCATTACTTTCCTCTGCTGACATTGTCGGTCGAGACGATTTGAATAACCTCCTCACTATTTTTCCCAGTGTCGAGATGACGCACTACAAGCTGTGGCTGGCAAGTAAAGTTGTTCTAGATCGCGTCATCCACAACGCCTCTCTAACGCAAAGCGAGTTCGATGCGCAACGTGTTCACAGGGATATACAGCGTTATGTAAGCAGTGCCGCATTCCCTAGAGCTTTGAAAATGTTGGATAAAGAGCATGTCGCAATCATTTCCGGTGCGCCCGGAGTTGGAAAAACCAGCTTGGCTAAAATGCTGCTATTCAATTACCTTGAGCAGGGTTACGAAGTAGTATCAATCGTGGATGGCTTCCGGAGTGGCCGAGAGCGCTATCAAAAAGGCAAAAAGCAGATTTTTTACTATGATGATTTCATAGGAGCCACATTCCTTGGCGAGAGCGGCTCATCTTTTACACGAAATGAAGACAGAGAGATTCTGGACTTTATTGAATTAGTGCAGAGCTCCCCGAATTCAGTTCTTATACTGACCACTCGCGAACATATCCTGAGGCAAGCGATAGCAATTTCTGAGAAGCTTAAGCACTCTACCATTATCGACAGGCACTGCGTTCTCGAGATATCTGATTACACTCAGCATCAGCGGGCGCTAATTTTATATAATCACATATATTTTAGTGAGCTGCCGAAAGATTATGTGTCAGCCTTGCTAAAAGATCGCTTCTACACAACAATCGTAGAGCATGCCAAATTTAATCCTCGGCTTATAGAATGGCTGTCGTCCTATCATAGAGTTAAATCGGCTCCCTCGGAGAAATATCAAGACTTCGTAAAAAACTTGTTAGAAAATCCTGCTGAGATATGGTCGCACGCGTATGAAAACCAGATTAGTGACGCAGCTAGAAGCGTGCTTTTAGCGCTATATCTATGCGGCGGTAAAACTGATCTGAGGAATTTGGAGAGGTCTTACAATACCCTTCACGGCATTCGATCAGACCATTATGGATTCCGCACCCAGCCGTCTGATTGGCGCAAGGCTTTAGCGGAGGTGAATGGGTCTTTTATAAGGCCGGGCGCTAAGCTGGAGTTTATTAATCCCTCTGTTCTAGATATGCTGAACGAAGTAGTTCGACAGGATACTTCCAATTTAATAGACCTAATAGATGCCGCTGAATATTTCCCTCAACTCCGACGCATCTGGGTGTTTGCTAAAGCAGAAGAAAGTACAAGGATTTTTGATTGTCTTTTACGCGAATCTGATCGGCTAGCACAAACAGTCGAAAGACTGCTTAAGGCCCCTGCGGCTGTTACGTACAACTCTGAGCCTTTCTATTACTACTCTAACTCCCTGGAAAGTCGAACCGACACAGTATTACAAATAGCGTCATCTATAGTTTCCCAGCGCATGCAAGCGATTGCGCTGGAAGCCCTTGAAGTGCTATCAAGCTCATGGGTGCAATCGGTACCAAATATTGTTAGCGGGACAGATGTATTCAAGCAGCTTTACAAAGGTAATGCCATTTCCGCCAAGGATAAAGAGTTTTATCTGGACTTCATCATCGACACTTTATTAAATCATTCATTGAATGGTGCTCGATCAAATGAACTGTGTTCGCTTTTAAGCATTATTGATAAGCGCCCTAGCGCCTCCCGCTCAGAGTTGCTTGCAAGGGCGATAGAACAATACCTAGATGACAGTTTCAGAGAAGAGCTATCTGAAATGGGCTCAGTATCTGAATGCGAATCTTTAGAGCAAGATGTACTTGCTTTAAGCGAAGCAATAGAGGTCGATGTGTCTTCGGAGTGCGCATGGATTGCAGAGAAAATTGGTGAGCTTGAGGCTTATCATGACGAGCAGTCCGCACATGCGTATGAAATCTGGAAAGAAAGTAGAGGCGCAGGCTATGAGGCCGGCCCCTCTATTGATGAACTGTTCAATACACTAATCAGCTCGTATCAATAAGTTAACCTTAGTAGGGAGGCCTCTGCTGGAGCGAATTTCTAAAACACAGCTAGTCCATGAATTGTCGCTAAGTTAGATCGTAGCGGGGTTTCCGTTGATGCATGCATGAGATGCCATGCGCAGGCCTCGCCTATGGACTTAGAAAAATAGGATCAATATAAGGGGCTGCGGAAATTGCCGAAATAGCAGTCACAGCAACCCATAGCAGCGAGTCCCAATATTTTATGAGAGCCAATAGCGCCGCCCCGGCCCCGGGTAATAATGCCAGTCCCTGCAATAACAGAAAGGTGCGCCGCAAAGTACGCCCCTGCGTTTCGACTTGCTCAATTGTAATTTTGAGCAGGCCTTGAAGCTTGGGGGGATAGGTTTTGATTTTGTCTTTGAAGTCGTCGAAAACAACATTGAAGCTATGTAATAAGCGGTTCGTCTGTAGCGTCTGATTGTGCAGGATTGCGAGTAGGACCAGCGACACGACAATCAAACCAAGTACCAAAACGAATCCTTCAAACGGAGAAGTGCTGTTGTTCAGGGCTACCCATCCAGCAAAAGAGATCGGGAGCGCCAGCATTTTTCCGGCAATGTCCCCCAGCACGCCGCTGAGCTTGGTCCCGTAGTCAATTTCCGCCTGTGCCAATTCACGTCGAGCCTTCTCGAATGAGAAACTGTAGACGTATGTTTGCAAGTTGGCACGGTAGGTAGCTAGGACCTCATTCCATTCGCGAACAATTACGAGGAAGTGATTTGGCTCGCTTTCAAACTTCTCAATTACACTGGCAATTGCCATCCGAATCATGAGCTTGCGTTCTGAGAGGTGAGCCTTGTTTTCATTTTTACGGTTGAGGATCTCCTCTAGCAGACTCACGTGTCTGAGCTCATGCCCAAGTACATTTTCATCAACCACAGTCGGCAGAAGAAACGTCCTGGGCGGTTTTGCGCCATCGGGAGGCAAAGCGAAGAACAAATTATAGGTGTCTGGACTGCTGTCCTTGTCTACCCCGATTGCTAACAACGCCAAAAGTTCGATCAGCCTACAGACCCGTCTGAGCCCTTTAATTTGTGTCGGTTCGCCACCGTCGAAATCGGCCCAATCTAAGTCAACTACGTATACATTCTGTGGAAACTGCCCTTTCCCCAGTGAGCCATTACGTGCCAAATCGCTCACGTTCGCGTAAAATCGGCCAGATTCATTCGTGGGTAGGCGGAGTTCGATCTCTACTGCACCACCTTCAACTATTTCATGATGCTGGATTTTGCCAAACTCGGGCTGCAAATCCTTGCATCCCTGCAGCGCGGCCGTGATGTCGGGAGTGAGCGGTCCATCATAGGAGGCTACACCACCTTCGATGGCTGGTGCTCCCATTGCCCGGTACAGGGCCACGACATTGGAGAACATGGTTTACCCAACCCTGGCCTGAAGCTCTTTCTCAATCAAATCGACCAGCTCCTGGTTCATGTTAGATAGGGTTAGCTTCTTACGACCCTCATCATAATAAACATCGGAATTTGGCTCCTTCCCCAAAGCACCACGTTCAAATTGAAGTGACCAGCTCGCAGCTTCGCCTTTAATCCTGGTCTTCTCTTTCAGCGATTTTGGATTGACGGTGAAATCCTCAGGAACTCGATGTTTTTCGTCGTTGAGATAGTCTTTCAGCCCTGCGATCTCATCGACCAGATCAGGTGGAACGTGCTGAATTGCCGCATGGCAGATCGCATCCAGCCGAGCAGATTTGCCATCCGCCAGCCGGTCCTGCAAGTACCGGACAACCGCCTCTTTCGCCTTGTAGGCAAAGGGCTTGAGTTGTTTATTGTTGCGGAAGAAACGACCAACGTAATCAATGGCATTTTTGGTTGCCCGGCCGGATGCCACGCCTTTGGCACATCCCAAGGCGGAGATAAAATAGTCAGACGCCTGGCTGTCTCGGCCACGGCTGATAAAGCAAAGATAGGTCGTATCAACCTCTTCTGCGTCCGCAGCATCTACAACTGCGTTGCCTTCAGCAGCAAGCATGGCGGCGGCAGTGACCGTCGCGAATTTCACCAAGTTGATCCTGGCTGCCTGCTGAACAGTCTTCAGGTCCACTTCCTGGATAGCTTTGGGCACATAGTTCTCATCGAGCTGAATGCCCCCACGCTGCTTGATACTGGCGACTAGAAAGAAGTCAGAAGCTCCTGAGGTGTACTGCGCGCAGAGAATATGACCGCCGGTAGCCAAGGTTTGATCCTTCGCCTGCTCGACCAGTTGATCCATGGCCAAATGGGTTAAAGCGATAAATTCAGCCTCATCATCACAGACATCGACGAATGCACTAAACCGATCGGGAAATGGGCCTTGGCGACCGTCGTCTGCAAATTGTCCGTAGACCACACTGTTCCCTTCTTTACCAATCAGGCCGTTGATGCCTTCGACAAGGGACTCTAACGCTGGGTTTCGTGTATCGAGGACAACGTCCTTTTTCACCACGTCAGAAACGAGATCTGTATGAACAATTTTCTTGAAGCTGTGGATGATGGCGGTTTTTAGCGTGATCACAGATCGACTTCCGTTTCAGTAATATCAATGTGAGATTACGAGACTCAGAGGTGGCCTGCAAATGGCCATTGGTCTGCCGCCCGTTTTCCCCGAACGGTCAACAGAGCCATTGAGAGTGATCGATACCTTTACTGTATGCATAGCCAGTATTTTTGTCGAGCTCAAATTACATTGACTGCTACAGAACGACCGCTCCCTTGTCGAAAGATTGCTGCCGGTCATGACGGGCAGCAAAAAAGGAAAACGTTCCATCCAGGGCGCAATAGACGGTCCAGATTTGTGCTTCACACGGAACTGCATCGCGAACTCGCAGCCGCTGTCGCCAGTCTGCAATCGCTAGCAACCCAGGCGCAAAGCAACACCCAGCCCTCCCACCCAACGCCGGACACCAGCTCAAATCGCCATTCCATATCGATAGGCCGCACCTGCGGCCCTTGGCACAACCTTCAACAATCACTCAACTGAAGCGTGATCCACCTGCCCAGCACGACGCACTAACGCCGCCGTCGTGGATCGCGCCTCCACCTCATCCAGCAACGCCTCCACCAGCGCCAGGCTCATTTCCAGCGAATGCTGGGTAGCCCAGAGCAGCCCACGAACATCAGGCTCGACCTTCTCACAGGCCTGTGCATTGGTCTGGTAAGCGCTTCTCAGCAAGACACTGGCATGGACCAGGGCGTCTTCGGACGAGACTCCGGTGCGGACGGCAAACAATGGGGCATGGCTGCTGTTACAGGAGCCGAAAGTAGTGCTGGTTTTGGTGACAAACGGGGGATCGGGGACAGGCTTTGTCATTGTGGTGCTCCTTCGTAGTTAAAGGATCCGCCACCGACTGCCGCCAAGCAGGGAAGGGTGACGGACTACGCAAGGTTGGCGGACCGGTACGAAGGAACCGGCACTTCCGAAGAAGTCCATGCGCAGCCCGCCATAAAGCAGCATCGCGGGCACAAAAAAAGCGCCTGCGATGGTGAAAATGGGGCGCTTTGCGCCTTCGTCCCGGGCCGCCAAGCCCGAGTCGCTGGATTTACAGCGACAGGAGGAGGGTAGCGAGGTTGGAGTGCAGATTCAAGGGGAGGGGCCTAGGCAGAACCGACCACAGCCCCCTGAACACCAGCTATCGCCGATCACTCTCCGGCAACACTGCCAATGCACACTTGCAGGCACTACGCAGCGCATCCGCCGACACCCCATCCCGCGCCTGCACCGAGATCCCGTGCAGGAACGTGGCATAGAAATGCCCCAATGCCTCAACGTCCGCATCGGTAGGCAACTGGCCGTCAGCGCGGGCCTTGTGCAGCCGCGAAATGATCGACTCGGTCCGCTGCAGACGATGCCCGGACAACCAGGTAAGAACCCCGGTATTTTCCGGCGCCACACCACTGGCCGCGCTCACCACCAAACAGCCACGCGGTTCACCGGCCCGAGTGTAGGTGCCGATAGCCGCATCGAGCATCTGCGCCAACGCCTGACGAATATCCGGCATCTCCAGGGCGCGATCGGCGAAGCCACCTTCAGCCGATTCATACAGCGCCACAGCCTCTTCGAACAACTGCTGCTTGCTGCCAAACGCCGCATAGATCCGCGCCGACGCGATGCCCAGCGCGGACACCAACATCGACATCGACGTGCCTTCATAGCCGTGTTCCCAGAACAACCGCATCGCCTTGCGCAACGCTTCCTGTTTGTCGAACTCCCTGGGACGTCCTGCCATCGCCTGCCTGCCTTGAATGGGGTGGGCGACCATTCTATCCAACTCGGGGTTGACGGCCAGCATTGATCGATCCTATTGTTTGTCGATCGACAAACAATAGGATCGATCGTATGAGAACCCTCAAAGGCCCCAGTCTCCATCTCGCCCAGTTCAGTGGTGACCAACCTCCGTTCAACAGCCTGGACAGCATCGCCGACTGGGCCAGCGGCCTGGGCTTCAAGGCCCTGCAGGTGCCGGCCTGGGACGCGCGTCTGTTCGATGTCGCGCAAGCGGCGCAAAGCCACGGTTACTGTGAAGACATCAAGGGCAGGCTGGCCGAGCGCGGCTTGCAGATCAGTGAGCTGAGCACCCATATGTTCGGTCAGTTGGTCGCGGTGCATCCCGCCTACGACGCGATGTGCGATGCCTTTGCCCCCGCGGCCTTGCGCGGGCACCCTGCAGAACGCAGCGCCTGGGCCATCGAGCAGGTGAAGCTGGCGGCGCGGGCCAGTCGCAACCTCGGCCTGGAAGACATGGGCACCTTCTCCGGTTCGCTGGCCTGGCCGTATCTGTTCCCGTTTCCGCAGCGCCCTGAAGGGCTGATCGAGACGGCCTTCGAGGAACTGGCGCGGCGCTGGCGGCCGATCCTCGATGTGTGTGACGAGCAGGGCGTCAACCTGTGCTACGAGATCCATCCCGCCGAAGACCTGCACGACGGCACCAGCTTCGAACGCTTCCACGCCCTGGTGGGTGAGCACGAGCGCTGCCGGATCCTCTTCGACCCCAGCCACTTCGTGCTCCAGCAACTGGACTACCTCGGCTACCTGGACCTCTATCACCCGTTCATTCGCATGTTCCACGTCAAGGACGCCGAGTTTTATCCCAGCGCCCGCCAGGGGGTGTATGGCGGCTACAGCGGCTGGGCCGATCGGGCCGGGCGGTTCCGCTCGCTGGGCGATGGGCAGGTGGATTTCAAGCGGATCTTTTCCAAGCTGGCGCAGTACGACTATGCCGGCTGGGCGACGCTGGAGTGGGAGTGCTGCCTGAAAGACCAGGAGGACGGCGCCCGCGAAGGCGTGGCATTCATCAACCGCCACATCATCCGGGTGACCGAGCAGGTGTTCGACGATTTTGCCGGCGCGCCGGTCGACGCCGGGCAGATTCGCCGGATGCTCGGCGTGCACACGCAGGAGGCAGGCGCATGACGGTACCTCTCGATTCTTCGGTCAATGGGTTCACCCATTCCTATATGCAGGTGGACGGCCTGCGTATCCATTGCGTGGTGGCGGGCGAGGGCGAGCCGGTGCTGCTGGTGCCGGGCTGGCCGCAGACCTGGTATGCCTGGCGCCATGTGATGCAGGCGCTGGCCGGGCGCGGCTTCATGGCCATCGCCGTCGATCCGCCGGGCCTGGGTGACTCCGATCGCCCGGCCCAGGGCTATGACACCGGCACTATCGCCCGGCTGCTGCACCAGGCCATGGCTCAGCTCGGCCACGACCGCTACCACCTGGTCGGCCATGACGTGGGCATGTGGGTAGCCTATGCGCTGGCCAGCGACCAGCCGCAGGCGGTGAGGAGCCTGGCGGTGGCCGAAGCCGTGATTCCCGGCTTGGCCGCGGCGCCGCCGATCTTCGTTGCGCCGCAGGAGAACATCTTCCTTTGGCACTTCCTGTTCAACCAGCTGCGCGACTTGCCGGAGTTCCTGATTGCCGGCCGTGAGGAGGGCTATCTGAACTTCATGTTCGACCTCTGGGCTGTGCGCCGTCACAGCGTGGCGTCGGACGTCTACATCCGCGCCTATTCGACGCCGGGTGGCCTGCGGGGTGGCTTCGAGTATTACCGGGCGATCCCCGAAACCATCCGCCAGAACACAGAGCGCGCCCAGCGCGAACTGGAGATGCCGGTACTGGCGATCGGGGCGCAGCATGCCACGGGCGATGCGCCGTTGCAGACGCTGAAGGGGCGCGCACGATCGCTGCGCGGGGTGGTCATCCCTGAGTGCGGGCACTTCGTGATGGAGGAAGCGCCGCAGGCATTCAACGAGCATCTGCTGGCGTTCCTGCAGGAGGTGCAGGCCGGGTCGGTGGACTGACTTCAATTCCCTACATGCTCAGGGCCGGGAGTGCCAGCCTTGAGCCTGCACCCGCGGGCAGTATTCATTTGCCTTCGGGCAACAACTCCTCCAGCAACGTCACCTTCCTCTGCAACTGGTCCACATGCGCCCGCTCAGCACGCAGTGCCGACCGAAGCGCCTTGTTCTCCGACGCATGAATGCGCGCCCAGCGCAACGTCGTACGGCAACTGACAATGGTGTCCCACAGCTTTTGCAACTTCAGATAGTGGGCCAGCAGCAACACAGCAATCACCACCATCATCGCCAGGGCAACTGCCGAAATCACATCCGTCGTAGTCATGTTCAGTCCTTTCGCTAAGTCGTTTGTTACGAAGACAGCCAAAGGATATGTAGTGATTTATTACACGTATAGATTGTAGACTTGTACAGGTAAACAAACCACGCACATGGACAGGCCATGAAACGCACACAAGAGATCGACCAGGTCCGCTGGGACCTGGCACTTCGCTATCGCTTGATCGAAACGGTGGCCTGGTGGGAAGGCCGCCTCACCACGGGCCACCTGATGCAGAGCTTCGGCATCAGCCGCCAGCAAGCGTCCAAGGACATCAACACCTACATCACCGAGCATGCGCCTGAAAACCTTACATATGACAAGCAGCTGAAGGGTTATGTACCGGGCAAGCACTTCACCCCGCTGTTCATCGAGGACAGTGCCAATGCCTATCTGCAGCTGCTGAACCAGACCCACTCGCGGGCACCGCATGTGGAGGGGTTGGCACTGGCTTATGCGCATACCAAGGTACTGGAGGTGCCGGACCGCACGATTCGTCCCCAAGTGCTGCGGCCACTGCTCAAGGCTTGCCGAAATGGCGAGGTCATCGCCATCGAGTATGTGTCGCTGTCCAACCCCGTGCCGGAGATGCGGCTGATAGCGCCGCACACCCTGGTCTACACGGGTATGCGTTGGCATGTGCGGGCGTATTGCGAGAAGAATCGCAAGTATCGGGATTTTGTCTTGAGCCGCTTCCGCGGGGCGCCGGAGTTCGAGCGGATGAGCGAGCACCTGATCGACGAGGATGAGGAGTGGAACACCCTGGTCGATGTGGTCATCGAGCCGGACTCGCGTTTGAAGCCCGAGCAAAAGGCGATCATCGAGGTCGACTTCGGGATGGAGCACGGTGAGCTGGTGATACCGACGCGGTGTGCGCTGGTGGGTTATGTGTTGCAGCGCTACCAGATCGATCCGAAGAAGCTTGAGCCCAAGGCCTCGGCACAGCAGATTGTGGTGAAAAACCTGGAGGCGTTGAAGCCCTGGCTGTATGAGTAGGTACCCGGCCAATGGCGGGGCCCTTGTGTCGCATGAGCAGTGGCATTCTAAAATGCCACTACAGGCATATTGACATCACTCGCACCCTATGGAGAATCGCAGGCACTTTTGTCCACCACGGATGGCCTGCTCATGTATCGACGTATCTTCCTGCAATCGACTCAAGGTTTCGGTGCCAACCTGGTTAGCCATGAGTGCGAACCGATGGCCCGCGACGCAGTGGGCTGCACCTTTATTTTCTCGTCTATCGGCGACGCCCTGTCTCGCGCTTACGACTCGGCAAAAGACGCCGTCAGCGATGTGGCTGACAAAGTGGCCGATACCGTCTCCGATGCGTATGACGCCACCCGCGAAACGGTCGGCAATGTGGCCGAGACAGTGTCCGAAACAGCCTCCAATATCTACAGCTCCACTGCCGAGACGCTGTCCGACGCGGCAGAAACAGTGGGTTACGCTGTGTCCGACGCTTACGACGCGACTCGCGAAACCGTCTCCAACGGCTACGACGCCACGCGCGATTACGTAGGCGACGTGGTCTCCGGCGAGAAGGAAATTGACTACCTGAAAGTGCTCGGTGGTGCCGCGATCGGCGTGGGGGCCGTCGCCGCAGCGCCCTTTACCGGCGGCGGATCGCTGATCGGTGGCGCCAGCCTGCTGGGCTCACTGGCCGGTGCTGGCACTATCGCTGCTGCCGTGGGCGCTGGCGTTGCCGGTGCCGTGGTGGCCGCGAACATGGACGGCGACGAGGAAGCACGCAAGGCCGGGTTCGATGCTGGCGTCAAGCAAGCCAAGGCCGAGCAGCTGGCTGAGATCACGATGCTCAAAGAGCGCCTGGAAAAAGCCATGGAAAGCCTCAAGGCAGCCGGCGAACACTTCAATGCAATCATCGCCCTGAACGCCGTGGCTGTCGCGACCGCCCAATGCGACGGCGATATCACCGCAGACGAACGGGCCAACATCGAGCTGTTCATCACCGGCCTCGCCGCCGGCGCCATTCCAGAGGCGATCAAAGCCAAAATCGAGTCGCTCTACCAGCAGCCGCCAACCGTGAAGGAAGCCTTTGAGCTGGCGAAAAAATCGGGCATGAGCCTGTCCATTTTCGACGACATCATCAACCTGGTCGTGCACTCGGACGATGCCGTGCACCCGCAGGAAGCGGCCTTCATGCAAGCCTGGAACAGCCTGAAATCCGCGTAAGGAAGCCGCCCGATGAGCAAGCTCGAACAGTTCAGAAAACAACAGGCCCTGCGCGAGCAACTGGCCAACCGCCCGCTGCTTCACGCCGCTGCCGCCCCTGAAGAGGTCGCGGCGCTGCTGGCCAGGCCGACCGACAGCGCACGTCTCGCCAGCCTGGACTATCACGCCTCGTTGAGCTTCACGCTGCAGGCCGCCCCCCAGGATGCTCGCGAGCTGCTCGGCGAGCTTGAGCAGGAATTCGACCAGGCCCGGGTGAACGAGCTGTTGTCCAAGGCGCAGCGCGACATTATCGGCGCCATTGCCGGTCCACTGGGGCTGGGTAAGTTCCTGGCGGTGTACGACAAGCAGGGGGGTAATGTGACCACCGTTCACAATGCCAGGCAGGACATCTATGCCAATCCTGACGAAGAAAAATACAACCGCGATCACTATGACAGGGGGGCGAACAGCCAAGGCAAGCGATTCGCTGGGGGCGGTGATAAATCGGTGGGTTCGACGTTTACCCGTGGCCAACTGGACAAAGAACAGAATCTGCGTGATGGCTACACCGGTGAAACGGTCAAAGGCGATCAGACCAGCCCCGACCACATCATTCCGCTGAAGAAATACCACCAGAACGGTGGCTACATGCAGTCTAAAACCCAGCGCGCCGATTTCGGGACGGATACCGAGAACCTAATATCCACTCAGCGCCACATCAATAGCTCGATGAATGATGATGAAAAGCTGGTGTGGCTGGATAAGCAATCGAGCGGTCGCAAAGTTACCAACGAAGAATATTACGGTATCGATCGCAAGCGTGTAGAGGCTGCAGTGGAGCGCGGCCAGGCGGCTGCCGACCGCCACGCCCCCAGCACCTCGGAAAAAGCCGCCTACTACACCGCCCACGCCGCCCAGACTGGCATGAACGAAGGCTTGAAGATGGGCAGCCAGCAGGCCTTCGGCATGCTCATGGTCGAACTGTTCAGCGGCGCCCTGGACGAGGTCAAGGACCTGTTCCGCAACGGCCGCCAGAGCGACACCATCCTTGCCGAACTGGGCGAGCGCCTCAAGCGTGTGGGCGTCAAGGTAGCGGGGCGATGGGAGCAAATGCTGCACGGTTTCAGCGGCGGCTTCATTTCCGGCTTCGTGTCCAATGCCGTGACCGTGATGATCAACCTGTTCGTCACCACCGGCAAACGTGCGGTACGGATGATCCGCGAAGGGATCTTCTCGTTGCTCAAGGCACTCAAGACCTTCTTGTTCCCGCCCAAGGACATGACCTTCGCCCAGGCGGCACATGAAGCCTTGAAGTTGCTCGCTGCGGGCGGCGTCGTGGTGGGTGGCGTGGCCCTGGAAGAGGTGGTCGAGAAGCTTATTCTCGGGGTCCCCCTGTTTGCACCCTTTGCCGCTGTGCTGACGGCTGTGCTGGTGGGGGCCGCGACCGCGCTGAGCATGACCTTTGTCTGCTACCTGCTCGACAAGATCGATCTGTTCGGCGTGGTCCGTGCTGAGCGAGACAAGCAGATGATCGGGACGCTGGATACGCGTATCGATGCACAGATGACGCTGTCGATGAGCGTGATCGAAGAGCTGGACGGGTACCTGCTGACGGCGCCTTCCCCGGCCTGAAGCAACCGCTACCGTGCAGCCAGCAACCTGGCGAGCATGAATGTCATCACTACGGCCAGCATGACGGCCGTAGTGATGGACAGCACGGCGCCCCATTGCAGAATCGAAACCTTGACGGTCAGATAGAAGCCCACCACACCAACAGCCCCGATCGCATTGCCGCGCACGATTGCGCCCAGCTCGTGATGCCCGCCCTGCACATGGGCGAAGACGGCAAGCGGCCAGGCGATCACCGGTATCGGCGCCAGCAACCCGCTGGCCACCGGCCCAAGCCACTCAGCGCTTGCCGTGATTGCCAGGAGCAGCAGGGTGGCCGTCACCATGCGCATCGGGATGACCCAGCGGGGCAGGGGGACATACTGCGCTGCCTTTGTCTGTGCTTGTTTCGACGTGACCACAATGATCACCGCGACCAGCAGCAGCGTGGCGATGATAGAGAGTGCCAGCCACCCCAAACGACTCATCGCGAACGCAGTCGAGCCGTAGAAAACCAGCGCCGCACAACATCCGCTAAACGCAGAAGTGCGTCGGGTGACCAGGAAGTAAAACAGGTAGGTCGCCTGGATCGCAGCCAGCCCGGCCAGGGCGCCGGGTACGGCCATGGAGGCAAAGGTCTCTCCCTGCTCCAGGCTGAGAAACAGCATGACCAGCGCCGAGGTGAGGGGCAGCCCCGACAGCAGCCCGCCGATCTGGGCGCCCCAGCGCTTTCCAGCCAAGGAGATCAACAGCATCAGTGCAGGTGTGATGAACAGCTTGAGGTAGAAGGCAGTCATGAGAGATACGTCATGTTAAATCGCATGAAGGAGCGTGCTCTCAGGCAGTCTTTGCCTGGCGTCCCATGCTAGTTGAAGTGAGTATTTGGCTGCCAGCGGCGGTTACTATCGGCGGGAAAAACAGACAAGGAGTGTTGCAAATGCTGCGAGTGGATTGGCTCGATACACAAATGGACCAGTGCGGCGTCATGGCCGAATGGCTTTATCAAGAATTCCGTTATGAATTTGCCCAGCAATCGCTTTCAAGCTGGCAACAGGAGTTCGCCGATGGACAGCGTGATGGCCGCTGGAAGTGCCTGATCGCAACGGAGCGAGGCGAGTTGCTGGGTGGCGCTTCGCTTGCCAGTAACGACCTGGCTGACCGGCCGGATCTGGGCCCGTGGCTTGCGTGTGTCTTCATCAAACCTGAAGCGCGAAGGCGAGGGCTTGCGGCGCAGTTGATCGAAGGTATCTGTGACCATGCAAGAAGCGCTGGCTTCACGACCTTGTACTTGCACACTCACAACCAGAGCGCTTATTACGCCACGCTTGGTTGGGAAGTGCTGGATCGCTTTGAGGCTTGGGGGAAAGAGCAATACCTTATGTCACGGCGGTTATAGTCAAAATCGACTTCATATTTGCGCCGCTTGCTTTCTATAAGCAGCAATCCGCTGACGTGTCTGGGGTATCACAAAGCCAGGGCCAGAAGCTGCCTTTCACGGTAGGCGGTGAACGACCCTGGGCATGCTGATACGCGACCCGTGCCTGGATTTCTCTATCCGGACAGTGCGCGCTGCGGCCCGACGCAAGGATCTGAAAATTATTACGGAGTTGGGGGGCCTTCTGCAGTAAGCCACGCGCTCACCATTGGTGGCCGCAGAAGCGGTGGTTGCGTTGCTGACGTTTGACTCAGACGATGCGAGACAGATTCTCGACGCCTATCGATCGGCGGATAGTACCCGCCTGTCGCACCGGGAGGCATCGGCCGTGAAGCAAGTGTCGCGCTAGGATTTGTTTAACTCGAGCGGCGGCGATTCATATCACTCCATATGTTGGCGCTGATACGATGTGAGGGCTCAGCAAAAGATGACCTTGCGCGGGATTTCATAAGTTATGTATTGGTCAGTAAAAATGCGTAGCCAGGTCAAAATCGTATCAGTACCAACAACCAGGCTCAGGAGGCCATTTTAAGGGTTTCCTTAAATTACTAAATGCTATGTAGTTTATGTTGAAATATTCTTGATCCTGGCCTTTTTCATGATAGGAATGCGTGGTAGTTCTGAATTTATATTTGCTGGATGCTTGCTGGATATTGTGTTAGTAGTTCGACCTCTCAGGTTGTCCGGCCAATATTATAGGGCCTGATTAGGTGTCCCGCCCTCACCCTATAAGCGTTGCAGAAAAGGAGGGCAGAAAATGCGAGGCCAGATTATTAAGCTGATGTTTCTCCCCGTAATAGTAGTAACAGTGGCGGGGATGGGCTGTCCGCAGGGTGGGACGAGTAATGGGCCAGCAGATCGAATTCTCTCGCTAATCAACCAAAAACGCGTTGCTGCGGGTTGTAAAGAAGTTTTTGGAAATGGGCAGCTTTGGACAGCCGCCGATCGGCATGCAAATGACATGGCATATAAAAAAGCCCACCTGCAGACTGGCACGGATGGTCATACTGGGACTGACGGTAGTAGGCCGGAGCAACGAATAACCCAAGCTGGCTATACACCGTACTCCCGTATTGGCGAGATTATATATTGGAAGGATAATAATCTCTCTCAAAATGAAGAAGTGGCAACTGTTGATTGGTGGATGAATAGTCCGCCACATAGAGCTATTATGCTCGATTGTCAATTTACAGATGCGGGTGTGGCGCTTTATTACCCAGGAGGTACAAGTTGGTATACCACAGTTGATTTCGGGAAGAAGTAGTTTTGCTGGTGGAGTAGGGCGGATAATCGCGTTGCGGTTATCCGCATTTTTCGTTTGGTGGCGGTTAAGGCTATGAATCGCCCCTGGTTTCGTACACTCCTTTGAGTCACAGCATTTTGGCCGAATGCAGCCCTTCGCGATAGATAGCCATGTCTGGCTGTCGTTCGGCCCACGGCTCGAGCATGTGTTGAACAGCACGGCCCAGCACCAGATCCATCACAGTGACGCCCCGCGCCATTTCAACCGCAACTTCGGCACCAACCTGTCCCTCTGGGACTGGACGTTCGGCACGCTCTATGTCACCACATCAACGCCTGAAAACATCCGCTTCGGCACCGGAGAGCAAGACCACCAGCGTTACCTGACGGTCTATAGCCTGATCGTCACGCCCTTTGTCGAAACAGCCCGTAAGCTCCTGGTGAAACGCCGTCGCAAGGCTGTGCTCGGGGCGTCCGAGGGGCCCTATCTATAGCACTATTGATTCATGTCGACGCAGCATCTGTGTGAGAGGAATTTCCCGGATGCCGAAAGCGGCCTTAGCCAGAATCGCGGGGCAAGCCCGCTCCCACCGAGCTTCTATGCACCTCGGCCGAGAGCAGTCTTTCGCGAATGCCAGCTGACATCGAAAGAGCCCGGCCGAAACCGGGCTTTTTCATGTCCGTGCCTCAGGTCTGGAACTGCAGCACCGAACGCTGCAGGTTGCGCGCTGTCGGCCAGGACCTCGCGGCCTCCCGTACGTCAACGCAAGTTCCAGGGCCGGTTACAAGGGGTATAACTATCAGTACAAAAGGCGGGTCACCCAGATAGGCAACGCTCGGGCCTGATCGGCGCCTGCGGCGCGGAGCGATGTGATGAGTTGCAGAGCATGGCGATCGGCTCGCAAGAGCCTTCTTGGCGGCATCGGGCTGGCCTTGCTGGTCGCGCCACTGTGCGCCAGCGTCACGTTCAAGTGCCAGGCCAGTGACGGCGCCAAGGCAATGGCCCAGCCTCGGCTTGTGCGGGTCGACACCCCAGGCGCGATGCGGATCCGGGTGTACACCTTCATGCACAGGGGTGTTCGTCAATATGTGAGCCGGCGCCCGGTCGGGATCTCCGCACGGGTCGATGTCCTTGAGCTCTATTACATCAAGGGCTGCTACCTGTGCATGGCGCCGAAGGATTTCAAGGTCGCTTCACTGCGCCTGGACACCCGTTCCTATCGGCGCGAAATCGAAGCCGCTGCGGGTCGATATGGGGTCGACAGGGCGCTGGTCCGCGCCGTGATCCATGCCGAATCGGCGTTTCGCCCCAACGTCATTTCCTCCGCCGGCGCCCAGGGGCTGATGCAGTTAATGCCCGCCACCGCCGAGCGCTTCGCCGTGAGCGATCCGTTCGACGCACGCCAGAACATCCATGGCGGCGTGCGCTACCTGGCCTGGCTGCTCAAGCGCTTCAACGGCAACCAGAGGCTGGCCTTGGCAGGTTACAACGCTGGCGAAGCCTCCGTGGTCGAGTACAACGGGGTGCCGCCCTACGCCGAGACGCAATCCTACGTCACCCTGGTGCAGTCCTTGACCGAGCGCTATCGCAAGCAGCCATGAACGGTCGTTCACGCCATTTCTTGTAGATTCCAGCGGATCGACAGCGCGCGCCGCCGAAGTACGGCACGCTGTACATCGAGGGTCCAGAGGCGTTCGGCACCCTCGAAGGCGCTGATCATCGGGCTGTCGAAAACCAGCTCCGTGGTGCCGCTCAGTTGCAGGACATCGCCGCTGGCGAAGTCGACAAATAGCAGCCCGGCGACCGGGTTGAGCTGAAGGTTGCCCAGGGTGTTGAAGTGCAAGTTGCCGGCGTAGTCCGGGATGGTCAAACGATTCGCGGTGACTTGAATGAAGCCGGGACGACCGCCGCGGTGAGAGACATCCACCGAGCGTTGGCCGTCATCGTGCTCGATGTAGCTGGCGACGAAGAAGGTGTCAGCCTTGCGGATCATCGCTATCAGCGGCGCGTCCAGCGAAGCGAAGTCCTCACGGGCGAACTGTGCTCCACGGACCGTCGGCTCGCGGGTGTACAGGCGCTTCTGGATGTACTTCGGGCAGTTGCCGAAGGCCTGCTCGACGGCGACTTCCAGTCTGTCTGCTGTGACCTGCTCAAGGATGCCGTTCATGCGGTTGCGCCGCCGTGTGTGCAACTCGATGCCCAGCAGGCCGACGGCACTGCCGGCAGCAAGCCCGCTGGCGGCCGGGTCTTGCGGGTCCCGCTCGGTGGCGAGTACCAGGCGCCATGGGTCGGGCGAGGTGACGAAGCCTTCCGGCCCTTCCAGCAGCGTCGCCCAGGGCCGGCCCTGGGTATCCACCGCGCCGACGATCATGAAGGGCAGTTGGTGATAGAAGTCACGGTGCTGGTCGGGCATGTAGTCGCGGATCGCCCGGCGACCGTAGGTTTCGATATCTCCGGTTACGCCGACGCGTTCGTGCATGGCCTTTTCGCCGGCGTGCCAGGGAGAAGGTCGTTGATCGCTTGGAGGGTTCATCGCCAATACCTCGCTGGAAGGCTGCCGGGCCGACCGGCAGCGGGTTGCGCGTTCAGCCGGCCTGCAAGCCGACAGCAGAGCGCTGCATGGGCACGAAGCCGGGCAGCGCCTCGATGCGGGCCAGCCAGGCGCGAAGGTTCGGGTAGTCCGCCAACGAAACGTTGCCCTCGGGCGCGAGGGCGATGGAGGTGTAGTTGGCGATGTCGGCGATGGTCACCTCATTGCCGGTGAGGAAGGGGGCCTTGGCCAGCTCGCCTTCCATGACCTGGAACAGCGCATGGGCACGGGCAATGACATCCTCGGCATTGTAGCGCGCGCCGAATACCGTGATCAGCCGCGCGGCGGCCGGGCCGAAGGCGACCTGACCGGCGGCCACTGACAGCCAGCGTTGCACGCGCGCCTCGCCCAGCGGGTCTGCTGGCAGCCAGCGGCCGTTGCCATACTTTTTTGCCAGGTAGACGAGGATGGCGTTGGAGTCGCTGACGATGGCGCCGTCATCGTCAATGACCGGCACCTGCCCGAAGCTGTTGAGGGCGAGGAATTCGGGTTGCTTGTGGGCGCGCTTGGCAAGGTCGACGAAGACCCGCTCGGTGGGCAGCGCCAGCAGCGAAAGCAGCAACTCGACGCGGTGGGCGTGTGCGGACAGCGGGTAGCGATAGAGTTTGATAGCGCGGGTCATCGTGCTGGCTCCGTAACTCATTAAATCGATATTGATGGTTACATTCTGGGTTGAGTATGAACCCGCTATGTAACCTGTCAATAGTATTTTGCTGGTTACTCACTTGCGCGCAGCACGTGTGCCAGTCGGTTGGCCGCCAGCGCCAGGAAGCAACGGGTCTTGGCCGGTAGCCTGCCCTGGTTTGCATAGAGCAGGTTCACGGGGGAGGGCGTGGGCTCGTACTCCCTCAACAGGCGGACCAGTGAGCGCTGGGCAAACTGGGACGCGGCCTGGTAGCACAGCACCCGGGTGATGCCGAGGTCGCTCGTGGCGGCGGCCACCGCCGCATCGGCGGTGTTGACGGTCAAGCGCGATCGAATCGGTACCCGCGTCGTGCCCTTCGCGCCGACAAACGACCACGCGTGCGGTGAGGAAAGTCCCGTGAAGGTCACGCACTCATGGTTGCGCAGATCGGACGGGGTCTTTGGCGTCCCATGCTGCTCAAGGTACGCAGGGCTGGCGCACACGACCCGGGTGATCTCGCCCACCTGCCTGGCGGTCAAGCCGCTGTCGGGAAGCGCCCCGATGCGCACGGCCACATCGATGTTCTCTTCGAGCAGGTTGGCATTGGTATCACTGAGCACCAGGCGCACGTTGACATCGTCGGACTGACTCAGGAGTTCCTTGATAACGGGCAGCACGTGATAGCGGCCAAACACCAACGGCGCGGCGATGACCAGTTCGCCCCGCGGATTCATGTTGCCGCCGATCGCCGTGCGTTCGGCTTCAGCCACACGATCGAGGATCTCGCGGGAGGCGATCAGGTAGTCACGGCCCGCATCGGTCAAGGTCATTTGCCGCGTTGACCGGTTCATCAGCCTCACCCCCAGGTGAGCCTCCAGGTCGGCAAGCTTTCTGCTGACCGTTGGCAGTGGCATCTGCAGTCGCCGCCCGGCGGCTGAAAGGCTCCCTTCATCGACAACAGCGATGAAAACAGCCATGGCTTCTATACGGTCCATATTCTCATTTTCCGAGAGACTGACTCTTGAAGCGGCAGTCTAGTTCTCGATGTTGAGAGTGTCTACATTGCCCGGGCCGTGAATCTCCCGGCATCGCTGCTCTTCCGACGGCGTGGAAATCCTGGAACTATTTCAATGACAGACAAAACATTGCAGCTTGAGGGTGATGGGCTGGACCTCAATACCGCAGCGCCAGACCGGTGGAGCCCGGCGACCTGGTTTGCGGTCCTTTCGATGGCGGCAACCAGCTTTGCCCTGGTGTCCGCCGAGTTCCTGCCGGCGGGCCTGTTGACGCCAATGGCAAGCGATCTGGGCATCAGCGAGGGCACGGCGGGGCAGGTCGTCACGGCCACGGCTTCGGTGGGCGCCGTCATGGCCCTGTTGAGCAATGTGCTGATCGGCAGATTGAACCGCAAGACTGTGCTGATGGGGCTCAGTGCCTTGGCGATCCTCTCCAACCTCCTTGCCGCCGTGGGCACCGAGTTTTGGCAAGTCTTGTTGGGGCGGGCCGGGCTGGGCATCGCCCTCAGTGGCTTCTGGGCGCTGTCATTTGCTGTGGTAGCGAGGCTGGTGGGGCACCATGCGACAGGCCGGGGCATGTCTATCGTCACCCTCGGTGTCTCGCTCGCTACCATTGCTGCACCGTCGATGGGGGCAGTGATCAGCGACTGGCTGGGCTGGCGCAGCGCCATGGCCATGACCGCGGGGCTGGCCGCGCTGGCCATGTTGTTGCAGTGGCTTGCCCTGCCGGCGTTGCCTGCTACTACCAGCAACAGTCTTGCCGATGTCCTGCGGCTGACGCGCCGGCACGGCATTCAACTCGGCATGCTGGCCATTCTTTTGCTGATGACGGGGCATTTTGCCGGCTCGGTCTATCTGCGTCCCTTCCTCGAACAGGTCACCCACCTTGCAACCGGGCCGATAGCCCTGGCGCTGCTCGGTTTTGGTGTCGCCGCGGTGATCGGTAATGTTGTCGGTGGCCGTATGGCCGACGCCAATATCCATATGGCCGTCACCACCACCGCGGTGTTGATGGCGTTTGCGGCGCTCGCGCTGGTGCTGTGGGGCGTGCGCTTCGACATTGCCTTGGGCTTTGCAGCAGTGTGGGGGCTGGCATTTGGCATGGCGCCAGTGGTGCTGCCGATCAATCTGTCCCGGGCGGCGCCCGACGCGCTGGAGGCAGCGGGGAGCCTGATGATCACGTCCTTCCAGGTGGCCATCACGATCGGTGCGGTGGTGGGCGGTTATATCGTGGATACCTATGGCGCCATGGGCCCGTTGACGCTTACCGCCATCCTTGCTGCGTCGACGGTGGTGCTGGCGCTACTACAACCCCGCCGCTAGTTTTTTAATCAGGTAAAGGAGCGCAAAATGAACAGCCTGGCGTTCGAGTGACGTGCCGCAGGCGGCTGGCGTGTTGTCATCCCGGGCACCGGGTAGCGACTTTCTCGGGGACGATGAGCGCCCTTGCTGTTGATGGCAAGGGCCTGGAGAGGTGTCTTGAAACCATTCCCGCTCACACCTGGTGCCTCTTTGGACATGTTTCTCCAAGCGTGTCTGCCTCGCCGTGACGCTGTTCCGCCAACCTTGACGGAAAAAGCGGTCATCCCGGGGATTGCCGATGCGCGCTACAGGCTGGACCACGACCTGACGCCGTTCATTGAGGATGCGGTTCAGTCCAACAAACGTGAGAGCGAGGTGCTCGCCAGGGCCGGGAAGCCGAACGATATTCTCCCGCTGGCCAATATGCTGGCGGTTTCCGGTGGCGGCGATGCGGGCGCCTTCGCCGCGGGACTGATTGCCGGATGGACCACACATGGGACTCGCCCGATGTTCAAGATGGTCACAGGTATCAGCGCGGGCGCCCTGGTCGCCCCGTTCGCATACCTTGGGGCCGAATACGACGGCGTGATTCGCTATGTCTCCAATGCAATCGGTCCAAAAGACATTTTTCATTCGCGAAGCGTACTGACCCGTCTTGCCAGTGACGGTATCGCGGACAGCAAGCCACTGTCGCGGCTCATCGCAAAATACGTTACAGCACAGATTCTTGCGGCGATCGCAATGGAGTACGCCAAGGGACGAATTCTGCTGATCGGCACCACCGACCTTGATTCGGGACGGCCGGTCACCTGGAACATGGGCGCGATTGCCGCAAGCCAGGCACCGGGCGCGCTCGACCTGTTTCGCAACATCATGCTCGCTTCAATGAGTATTCCAGGTGCGGTTTCACCCGTGATGATCGATGTGGCCGTAGACGGCAGACAGTTCCAGGAAATGCACGTGGACGGAGGCGTCATCACCCAGGTGTTTCTTTACCCTCCCAGCACGGTGATGGCGCTGAGCAAAGCCACCGGCGTGCCTTTGCGACTCGACCGGCGTTTCTATGTCATTCGAAACGGGACACTGGAGCCGCAATGGTCCGGGACCAAGCGACGTACATTGAACATCGGCGGTCGAGCCATCAGTGCCCTGATTCAGACCCAGGGCATCAGCGACCTGGAGCGTATCTACCGCATGGCGCAACAGGATCGAGCGGATTTCAATCTTGCCTACATCGGTTCCGACTTCGATTGTGCGCACGAGCGCAAATTCGATGGCGAGTACATGAGGCGTTTATTCGATTACGCCTTTCAACTCGGCGCCAAGGGCTATCCGTGGCATAAATCACCGTACCTGGAAAACACCAGGCGATAAAAGCCACGGCTGAAAGATCGAGGCAGTCGGGTGCAGTGATCGGTTGAGTCCACAGTCAATCAAATCATCATCGACAGTGATGCTCACCAACGGCCCCCTTGAACTCGAGCAATGGACATCGCTTGGATGAATGGCAGTTCCTTGGCCTGCGGGACGTTCGGAAATCAACTGTACTTAAAATTCGACATCGAGCTCCTGGAGATCGGATTATGAGAACGCACAGGACGTTTGCTTGGGTAGCCATGATTTTTCTTCTGCTGGCGAACGGGGCATCCTGGGCTGCCACCGAACGAGCTGAGACGCGTCGTGACGCGCGCGATGTCAGGCAGGAAACGCGCCAGGGTGCGCGTGAGACGAAACAGGATTGCCGAGCGGCCGATGCCCAAAGCAATCCCCGTTGTCGGCAGGACAAGCGGCAAACGAAACAGGAAGGACGTCAAAAAGCCCGGGATATCAAGTACTGAACGTGGACGCTCGAACGGCGGAAACTGTCTGTTCTCTGCCTGTCGTGAACAGCTGAAACCGACCCATAGCGACATCTAGGCCTGGCGGCGCAGACCCTCAAAACGTTGCATTGCCCACTGTGCATCGTCGAGAACTTGATCAAAAATGGCTTCCACCGACTGCACGGCATCGGCAAACACTACCGATGGGCCATAGTCGAGCATGCCAAGACTACTGTCGCCCGTCAGGTATGCCTGGGTGGTGAGTGCGCCCATTACATGTGGGCGGTAGTGTTCGAAGTCGCTGGTCCCTGTCGCATCCAAAGCTGCAACTGCTTTTGCGCTTTTGTTGCGCAGAACCCGGTGATGCTGCTGTAGGCCGGTCTTCACTACGACGCTATCAGTACCATCGCTCTGGACTAGTTGATCCTTGTATTGGCGGTGAATCCACAACTCCTCCGATACCAACATGCGGGAGCCCATCAAGACAGCGTCTGCCCCCATCATCAGGGTCGCAGCCAGCTGGCGGCCTGCTCCTATTCCTCCACCGATGACCAGTGGAATGGAAATCTCTTTTGCGGCGTGGGGCGCCTGAACCATGCTGCTGATGCCATAGGTTCCTGGATGACCTCCACAGTCATTGCCGACAACAATGACTGCATCCACGCCAAGCCGTTCAGCTGATCGAGCGTAACGGACAGCGGGGACCTTGTGCAGGACTTTGATACCCGCTTCCCGCAGCGCTGGAAGAATACTTTCGGGACTTGCACCAGACGTTTCGACGCACAGGACTTCTTCCTCGGCAAGAATTCTCACTTGCTCTTGCAGGCGCTCAGCCGCCTTGGTTTGACTCGAAATGTAGAGGTTCACGCCGAACCTCTTGCCGGAAGTCAGGTTACGGCACATCCGAAGTTGTTCACGAAACTCGTCCGGATCGGGGAAGCCGGCGGCAACGATAAACCCCATCCCGCCCGCGTTGACGACTGCCGCGACGTAGCTCGCGTCCGAGACACCCGGCCCCATTCCTCCGCAAAGGATGGGGTGACGAATGCCGAGCATTTCAGTAATGCGGGTTTTGAACAACGGGCTTCGCATGTGGCTCTCCAGTTCATTGACGGCATAAGGCGGACAAGGCGATCCGGGCGAAGGAAGTCGAATCCACACGACGGTGCCACACACAACCGGAAGGCTATCACCTTATAGCTGAACAATCGTTCAACAGTAAAGCTGTAGTAGATCGATCGAGCGCACTGGGTCTCAGGACGGCCTGCTACGGCAGTTTGTGGCATCGAGCGATTGAATCCACAGCCACTCGTGGACATTCCTGGTCCGCTCGCTCCCCCTCGTATTTGAAGCCTCGCTCTCGTATCCGCAACGTAGCCTTACCTGGATGTAATCTCCAGATCACCCGACCGACAGGACCCGCCTCCTAATATTGAATCACGCCTAATACGGAGTGATTCACATGAAGGCTTTTAAAGGTATTACAGCTTTACTGATGCTGATGGCTTCCTCGGTCGCACTGGCTGAGGGCGGATCTGACCGTTTGCACGGAAAGATGATTCAGGCGAATGAGCAAGCTATGCGCGCCTATGCAGCCGCCAATGGAAAAAATCCACCCCAGGTCACTCACTACCGCTACGGGATGCAACTCGACGTTGCGAAAGTGATCAGTGTGACCTCGAACCGGGGTACCTGTGACGCGATGCCGGCGCAAATGACCTTTGAAGACTCAACAGGAAAGTTGAACATCCTCGAGTACCGTACCGCCGGCATGGATTGCCGCGGTCAGAATTAAGCGATCAGCGCGGCCTGCCCACACGAAAGCGGCGCCTTGAAGGGCGCCGTTTTCGTTGGAAAAAAAATAGCGTTGATGGCCTGGATTTTGCCCACTTCCATTCCTGGCGAGCCCGCTGGCATCCCTGTGCACATCGACAGGGGAGGCGGCGCTGTTGCGTGAACGGGTGGCAGCGTTAGAAAGCAGCGAGGACGGCCAACCTGAGCGAGCGACTGTCAGCTTCCATGGGTGTGTTCCTTTCCATCTTTGTGTGTATGCGCCTTCACACCGGGCTTGGAGTGATGATCACTATCAGCGTCGCCCGCGTCATGGCCGCCATGATGGCCTGTGGAGGCCGCCTTGCTGTGATGATCAGGCTCATTCCCGCCGTGCTGGCCTTCATGATTGTGCATCTCGCTTTCCCCACCACCATGCTGATGACCACCACTGGTTGCTACCAGTGCTTGGTACTGCTCTGCGTTCATCTGCGGCAGTTGATCAAGGAACGCGACAATACCCCAGATGTACTGATCACCCATGCTCTTGCCCCAGGCAGGCATGCCGGTGGCCTTGATACCGTGTTTTATGGTCCAGAATGCAGCTGCGGGATCATTGCCTACACCCGTCCTGGTGAGATTGGGAGGCGCTGGATAAAGCGCTTGGCTGAGCTCGGTCTTATCCACCCCAGGGGCGAGGTGACAGCCAATACACATGGCATTGTAGTTTCCTGCGCCTGTGCGAATCAGCGCCTCATCTTTCAGGTCCGGTACGGCGATATCGCGTGCGCGAACCTCGATAGAGCGATCCCGCGCCATGGCGAGGAACGCATGGACTGCCGGAAAGTGAGGGTCATCAGCACCGACGTTCACCAGGCCGAAATACGCTCCACCTAACACGGCCGCACTCCCCACAGCGCCTGCTGCCACCAGTGTTGTTATTGTTTTTTTCATGTCAGGTTCTCAAAACCACATCCGAATGCCAGCAACAAAACGCGCTTCATCCACATCCCCATCGTCGTCGCGAATCAGGTCTGCGGTATTGCCGTAGGAGCGGCTCCAGGTCACGCCGATGTAAGGTGCGAACTGGCGAACGAGTTCATACCGCAAGCGCAGTCCGACCTCCGTATTGGCGAGGCCGGAACCCACTCCGCGCCCGGGGTCGTTTTTGCCATAGAAATTGGCTTCGGCAGTGGGCTGGAGGATTAGGCGATTGGTCAGGAGAATGTCGTATTCGCCTTCCAACCGCGCGGCAGTCTGGCCATTTTCACCAATAAACGCGGTGGCTTCAGCTTCAAATTCGTAAAGCGCCATGCCCTGGACACCAAACGCTGCCCAGGTCTGAGGTGACTCGGGTTTGAAATCCTGGCGAACGCCAGCCACCACATCCCACCAAGGACTGATGGAACGCCCATACAGAAGCTGTAGTTCCGCGTCCTCGGTAACGCCATTGGTGCGCTCGCCCTCGGAGCGGATCCACAGCCGGTTGATATCACCGCCGATCCACCCCGAGGCGTCCCAGGCCAGGGTGCTGCCTTCGTCTGCATCCTGATATTCGAGCTGATCCAGCAAGAAGAAGCTGTTGATGCCGCTGTCGTGAACCTCATGTCCAGCCAATGGGGGAAATGCGGCTTTTCGGTCTGCGTCCGTCAGCACAGGAATCGGGGTGCGACTGGTCATCGTGGGCGCATCGGCAGCGCCGTGGTCCATTTTCGAATGATCCATGGAGCCGTGATCCATCCCTTCCATGCTGCCATGGTTCATGCTGCCATGGTCCATCTTGCCATGGTCCATCGCAGCAGGCGTTGCCTTGGGTCGACCATGTCCCATCTTGCTGTGATCCATGGCGTCCATGCCTTCCTGCATGGACCCATGCCCCATCGCCGAATGGTCCATTTCTTCAGCCGCAAAGCTTGGCATTGCCCCCAGTGCGCTGAGGGCCACCGTCAATGCCAGGAGCGGTGGTCGTGTCAGCCTATTGACCATCTTTCCCTGCCTTAGCTTTGTCGCCGCCCTGCGAGTCCATCATTTTGCTGTGATCCATGCCTTGCATCGAGCCATGATCCATGCCCTTCATGGAGCCATGATCCATACCCTTCATGGAGCCATGATCCATGCCCTGCATAGCGCCATGGTCCATGCCTTCATGATTCATTCCTTGAGTTTGCTTGCCCTGGGAGCCCTTGACTGCGTCGCTGGATTTCGTCGCATCTGAAGACTTCTGCGTATGCTGCTCATGGTTTTCGCCGGACCATGAGGAAGGGGCATAAACAGCCATCAGACCTACCATGGCGGCAGAGAAGAAAAAGGCGCTGCGTTTCATTGGTTTGCTCATCTCGATTCTCCAGTTCATTCGTCCACACGGACTTCTCGGAACATGCCCATTTCCATGTGGAACAGCAGGTGGCAGTGATAGGCCCAACGACCCAAAGCATCTGCAGTGACGCGATAACTTCGTTTCGAGCCGGGTGGCATGTCGATGGTGTGTTTTCGGACCATGAAGTTACCGTCCTCATCCTCCAGGTCGCTCCACATGCCATGGAGATGGATGGGATGAGTCATCATGGTGTCATTGACCAAGGTGATGCGAAGGCGCTCACCATATTTGAGACGCAGGGGTTCGGCGTCCGAGAATTTGATACCGTCAAAGGACCAGGCGAACTTTTCCATGTGTCCAGTCAGATGAAGCTCGATGGTACGCCCCGGCGCCCGTCCGTCTGGATCAGGGAAGGTGCTTCGCAGATCTGCATAGGTAAGAACGCGACGCCCATTGTTGCGCAGCCCGATGCCCGGATCGCTCAACTTGGGCGTCGGGGTCATCGTCTGCATGTCGACCAAGGGGTTGTTGGTTTCTGAAGCAGGGTGAGTCTGCATGGCGCCGTCCGTACCGGCCATGCTGCCATGGTCCATGCCGGCCATGCTGCCATGGTCCATGCCGGCCATGCTGCCATGGACCATGCCGGCCATGCTGCCATGGTCCATGCCGGCCATGCTGCCATGGTCCATGCCAGCCATCTTGCTGTGGTCCGAACCGGCCATGCTGCCATGGTCCATCCCACTCATGCCGCCGTGATCCATGCCCATATCGCCCATCGAGATGACTGGGCGTGGATCAACTGCTGGTACCGGGGCTTGCATGCCTTCGCGCACGGCCAATGTGCCCCTGGAGTACCCGGTACGGTCCATGGATTGCGCGAAAATGGTGTAAGCCTGTGCGTCGTCCGGCTCGACGATGACATCGTAGGTTTCGGCGACGGCGATGCGCAATTCATCGACCTTCACGGGTTTGACATGCAGTCCGTCGGCTGCAACTACGGTCATTTTCAAACCAGGGATACGCACATCGAAGTACGTCATGGCCGAAGCGTTGATAAAACGCAGGCGGATTTTTTCACCCGGCTTGAAGATGCCGGTCCAGTTACCGTCCGGGGCCTGGCCATTCATGAGATAGGTGTAGGTATAGCCGCTCACGTCGGCAAGATCGGTTGGGCTCATTTTCATCTCGGCCCACATCTTCCGATCCGCCACCGCCGCCGACCATCCCATCTCGCTTACATCATTGACGAAGTCGCCAACCGTGCGCTTGTGGAAGTTGTAATAGTCCGACTGCTTCTTGAGCTTGGACAATACCCTGGCAGGATCCTCATCAGTCCAGTCGCTGAGCATGACCACGTAATCGCGATCGTAGGTGAACGGCTCGGGTTCCTTGGCATCGATGACCAATGCCCCGTACACCCCGACCTGCTCCTGCAGCCCGGAATGGCTGTGGTACCAATAGGTGCCATTCTGATGGACCTTGAACTTGTATTCATACATGCCATCGGGTGCGATGCCATGGAAGCTCAGGCCCGGTACTCCGTCCATGTTGGCCGGCAGGATGATGCCGTGCCAATGGATCGACGTGTCCTGCTTCAAGCGGTTGCGTACTCGGAGCGTGACAGTGTCACCTTCACGCCAACGAAGAATCGGTCCGGGGAGCGAGCCGTTGATTGCCATGGCCGTACGAGCCGCTCCGGTAATGTTGACCGGTAACTCACCGATGTGCAGATCGAATTCGGTGCCTGTCAGCACGTTAGGTTGGCCAGGGCTGGTCACGGCCCAGACCGGCGTGCGCCACATGCCCAGTCCACCCAGTACGCCAGTAGCGGCCAGGCCTTTGACGAAAGACCGTCTCGTGGTTTTGCTTTGCATGCCGTAGTGTCCAGTCATTCAGGTAATTCGCTGATATCCAGGGCTTTTCGATATCGCGTGCCCCGGTTTCCTTGGGATTCCCACAAGCCTTGTTGACTTCGCAAAGCACAGGCCGCGGCGGGAACGAGCAAGCTGAAACTGCCACAGAACAGATTGGGCAGTGATTACATTTCTGTAAGCCAGGCTCAGCAGCGCTCATGCTTGGGGGCACATTAGCCATGCTGCGCTTTCAGAAAGCTGAGCTCGACATTACAGTTGTGTCAGGTTTCGCGTTTGATTGACGATGCGCCTGCATGCTGCTGCGTACCCTCAGGTCCTGACAGCTGGCTGATGCCAACATTACTTTTGCGTCAGCTTCTGGTTGGCTGGCTTTTTTGCTGCAAACTGGACAGGTACACCTTTGGGGCGCAGCGCATGAAACTACTCGTAGCCGAGGATGAGCCTAAAACCGGAGCCTATTTGCAGCAGGGTCTTGCAGAGGCAGGCTTCACCGTCGATCGAGTCCTCACGGGTACCGATGCCCTTCAATATGCACTGAGCGAAAGCTACGACCTGTTGATTCTCGACGTAATGATGCCCGGGCTGGATGGCTGGGAAGTCCTGCGAATGGTTCGCGCGGCGGGCAAAGACGTCCCGGTCTTGTTTCTGACGGCGAGGGATGGCGTGGAGGATCGGGTGAAAGGCCTTGAGCTGGGAGCCGATGACTATCTGATCAAGCCCTTCGCCTTCTCGGAGCTACTGGCTCGGGTGCGAACCTTATTGCGGCGAGGCACCAGCTCACCCACTCAGACCATCCTGAAGATGGCCGACCTTGAGGTCGATCTTCTCAAGCGACGTGCTACACGAAATGGCAAACGAATCGACCTGACCGCGAAGGAATTTTCACTTCTGGAGCTTTTGATGCGCCGGCGTGGAGAGGTACTGCCCAAGTCCCTGATTGCCTCTCAGGTGTGGGACATGAATTTCGACAGCGACACCAATGTGATCGAGGTGGCGATACGACGGTTGCGGGCAAAGATTGATGACGACTTCGCTCCCAAGCTCATTCACACGGCCCGAGGCATGGGCTACATGATGGATGCACCGGAGTGATGCTCTCCAGGTCCTCACTCGTCAAGCGTCTGACCCTGATGATCATGTTCGCGGTCATCGCTGTACTGGTGGTCGCCGGCATGAGTTTCAACATGCTGAGCCAGCATCACTTTCGCATGCTTGATGAACAGGCGCTGTCCGAGAAACTGGAGTCGGCAAGACACATCCTTTCAATCCAGACGCCAGGGACAAGTCTGGAAGCGCTGCGCCTGCAACTGCGCGCATTGCTGGGCGCCCATCAGGACCTGACCGCGCAGATCCTTACCTCAAATGGCGATGTACTGTTTTCAGACCTCAAAGCCGTACCGATCCCCGATCACTACAAGCGTGCCGGCCAGGACGACATATGGGAATGGCAGGACCAATCCCATAATTTCCGCGGCGTCACCTCTCAAGTAGTGATCCAAGGCGAACAGGCCCCCGGTACCATCATGCTAATGCTGGATATCACCAGCCACGCGCATTTCTTTGAAACCCTGCAACGCTGGTTTGGCTTTGGCCTGGTTATCAGCGCATTGGTCAGTGCGGGCTTGGGATGGCTGGTCGCGAAAAGTGGGCTGCGCCCCGTCGAGCGGATCACGAAGGTTGCGACCTCAATGTCTGCCGGGTCACTCCAGGAGCGCATCCCCCTGGAGCCTGTGCCACTCGAGCTTCAAGCACTGATCTTGTCCTTCAATGGAATGCTCGCACGCTTGGAAGATGCCTTCATTCGCCTATCCAATTTCTCGGCCGATATCGCACACGAGCTACGAACCCCGGTTAGCAACCTGTTGACCCACACTGAGGTCGTGTTGACCAGAAAGCGTGATTTAGACGCGTATGAGGACAACTTGTACTCGAATCTGGAGGAACTGAAGCGAATGTCTCGAATGATCGATGACATGCTCTTCCTCGCGAATGCCGATAACGGGCTCATCATCCCTGAGCAGGTCGACATCGAACTTGACGGCCTCGTCTCCAAGCTCTTCGAGTTCTACCAATTGCTCGCTGAGGATCGGGATATACGCCTAACGCTGCAAGGGAAGGGGATTGTCTGTGGAGACAGACTCATGATCGACCGAGCTGTTTCCAACATCCTCTCAAATGCCCTGCGGTACACACCGCAGGGCAACGAAATCTCGGTGCAAATCCAGCAAACCGCAGACAATGTGACCCTCACTATCAGCAACAGCGGAGCCACCATTGACCCGCAGCACATCAACAGGATTTTCGATCGCTTCTACCGGGCCGACCCGGCGAGGCGCGAAGGAGGCCCCAGTAATGCGGGGCTCGGACTCGCCATAACCCGTTCCATCGTCCAAGCGCACCGAGGCAAGGTCTGGTGCACCTCGTCTGAACAAATGACCGCCTTCCACATTGCTTTTCCTGTTGGTAGGCAGCCGGTTAGCGATCGCTTGCACCGTTAAAGCTTTAACCTGCACTGGAAGTGAACCTCCAAGACAAGCGCGTCAGAAGGACACAGAGGCTATTGGCATGGCACCCTCCTGACAACGTGGCGCCGTACCCTCAGCGGATCGGCAAGGCCATCGGCCGCATCGGCGCGGCATCGGCGCCGCGCAACTTCAACGAGGCCCCGACAAAGGCGAATTGATAGACCCGGTCCCTGGACAAACCTTCCAGATTCACCAGTTCGATGATCGGCGTGCCCTGCATGGCCAACAGGTAGGTATGCACCGGCAGGTAGTTGCCCTCGACCTCCGAGGGGAAGGTCTCGAAGCTCAGGTTATCGGCACCGACCACCATCGCGCCGCTGTCCTTGACCAGGAATTTCGCCGCATCCAGGCTCAGGCCCGGCGGGTTGGCCATGTAGGTCTGGGCGTTTTCATAGTCACGCATGCGCCCGGTACGGATCAGCACCACGTCGCCTTTTTCCAGCACCACGCCTTGCTTGCTCAGCGCCTGCTGCAGATCGCTGCGGGTGACGCGGTAGTTGTCCGCCAATTGCTCCAGGCCCTTGGCCGCCGCGACATCGATCATGACCCCGCGGGCGATGATCGGTGGCAGTTTCTCGGCGCCGGTGACAGTCCAGCCACGATCACCCAGGTGCTCATCGGCACGAAAGCCGTTCCAGATCTTGCCGTTGAGGCCGAAGTGGTTGAGCGCGTCGATATGGGTGCCCATGTGGGCATACATGGACACCGCCGAGCCGCTGTAGCTGACGTACTGGTTCATCGGTTCGCCAACCTTCATCGGGTCGGCGATCACGTTGCCGTGGGGGGTGTGGGTCATCCACATCTGGTAGGGCGGGTCGCCCGCGGCTTGCCAGCTGGGCATGCCGACAAAGTACTCCACCGCCAGGTCATAGGCCTGGGCGCCATTGACCCGGGCCATGATCGCCGCCTGCGACTGCGGGGTCATCAGGTTCAGGCGCCCGATCTCGTCTTTCTCCCCCCAGGGGCTGATACCCACCTCGGGCTTGGCCAGCGCCCCGGCGCTGTACAGTGAGCCGAGCACCGACAACACGGCCAGCCCGGTAAAGTTTTTGATCCACGAACGCTGCTGCATGACATGACGCCTCAAAGGGGGGGAGTGGTCATGTTATTGGCTGCTGAATCATAGATAATCAGGCGTCTGGTTAATTGATATTCAACCCAGGAGAAAAAATATGGATGTGTTGCTGGCCATGCGTACCTTTCGCCGCGTGGTGGAGCGCGGCAGCTTCAGCCTGGCTGCTGTGGACCTGGGGCAATCCACGGCGGCGGTGAGCAAGCAGGTGCGCCAGCTCGAGGAACGCCTGGGCAGCCTGTTGCTGCTGCGCACCACCCGCCGCATGAGCCTGTCCGAGGCGGGCCAGGCCTACTTCAGCGAATGCTGCCACCTGCTGGATGAGCTGGACGCCCTGGAGCGTGCGACCCAAAGCGGCTCCAGCGAGCCCAGTGGCCGTCTGCGGGTCAACGCACCGTTGTCGTTCGGCCTCAAGGTGCTGTCGCCGATCCTGGTGGCGTTCATGCAGCGCTACCCGCAGCTCAAGGTCGAGCTCACCCTCGACGACCGCCTGCTGGATGTGGTCAGCGAGGGCTTCGATGTATCGCTGCGGATTCGCAGCCACTTGCCGGACTCTTCGCTGGTCGCCAGGCGCCTGGGTGAGATCGAGCAGGTCATCTGCGCTGCACCGGCCTACCTGCAGGCCCACGGCACGCCGCACAGCGTCGACGACCTGCGGGCGCACAGTTGTCTGGCCTATCGCCTGGCTGAGCATCCCGGCAGTTGGCATCTACAGGGCCCGCAAGGCAACAGTCGATTGGAGCTGCCAGTGCGCCTTGCGGTCGACAACAGCCTGATGCTGAGCGATATGCTCCTGGCCGGCCTTGGCATCGGCGCGCTGCCTTCGTTCATCGCCCAGCCCCTGCTCGACAGTGGCCAGTTGCTGCAACTGCTCCCCGGGCAGTCCATGCCTCGGCGCTCGATCTATGCCTTGTACGCGAGCCACAGGCATGTATCGCAGAAGGTCCGGGTGTTCGTGGACTTCCTCGCCAGTGCCCTGGAGACGCTACCGCCGGCAACGATGCCCACGCGCGCAACTCACGCCTGATCCATCGCCTCGGCCACGCCCCGATCCTCACCCAGGAACCCGCCACTCTGGTGGTGCCACAGCTGCGCATAGATGCCGTTTTTCGCCAGCAGTTCGTTGTGGGTACCTTGTTCGATGATGCGGCCCTCATCCATGACCACCAGCCGGTCCATGGCCGCAATCGTCGACAGCCGATGGGCGATGGCGATCACGGTCTTGCCCTTCATCATCTCGTCGAGGCTTTCCTGGATGGCCACTTCGACTTCGGAGTCCAGCGCGCTGGTGGCCTCGTCGAGCAGCAGGATCGGCGCGTTCTTGAGCATCACCCGGGCAATCGCGACGCGCTGGCGCTGGCCGCCGGAAAGCTTGATGCCGCGCTCGCCCACCAGGGTGTCGTAGCCGGTATGGCCTTGCCGGTCGCTGAGTTGGCTGATGAACTCATCGGCCTGGGCACTGGCCGCGGCGCTACGGATTTGCGCGTCGGTCGCATCGGGCCGGCCGTAGGCGATGTTGTCGCGGATGGAGCGGTGCAACAGTGAGGTATCCTGGGTAACCATGCCGATGGCGCTGCGCAGGCTGTCTTGCGTCACCTGCGAAATGTCCTGGCCGTCGATGCGAATCTGCCCGCTGTCGACATCATAGAAGCGCAGCAGCAAGTTGATCAGCGTGGACTTGCCCGCGCCGGAGCGGCCTACCAGGCCGATCTTTTCACCCGGGCGAATGCTCAGGCTCAGGCCATCGAGCACCTGGCGTTCGCCGTTGTAGTTGAAGCTCACCTTGTCGAAGGTGACTGCCCCGCCAGAGGTCACCAGGACACCCGCATCCGGCGCATCCTTGACCTTGGGACCGCGGGTGAGGGTGGCCATGCCGTCGTGCACGGTGCCGATGCTCTCGAACAGCGAGGTCATCTGCCACATGATCCAGTGCGACATGCCATTGATCCGCAGCGCCATGGCCGTGATGGCCGCCACGGCACCGGCGCCGACCTCGCCCTGGTGCCACAGCCACAGGGCATAACCCCCGGCGGCCATGATCAATGCCACCACCAGGGCCTGGTTGACGATCTCGAACTGGCTGACCAGGCGCATCTGGCGAAAGCCGGTGTGCTTGAAGTCCTCCATCGCGGCACGGGCGAAGTGCGCTTCACGATTGGAGTGGGAGAACAGCTTCACCGTCGTGATGTTGGTGTAGGCATCCGAGATCCGCCCGGTCATCATCGCCCGCGCATCGGCCTGTTCCTGGCCGACTTTCCCCAGTCGGGGCACGAAGTACAGCATGGCCAGGCCGAACAACACCACCCAGGCAATGAAAGGCAGCATCAGTTTCAGGGCGAAACCGCCGGCCAGGGCGATGATCGCAATGAAATACACCCCGATCCCGGGGACGATCTCGATCAGGGTGAACAGCAGGTCGCGCACCGCCAGCGCGGTCTGCATGACCTTGGTGGTGACCCGGCCGGAAAACTCATCGGAAAAGAACGACAGGCTTTGCCGCAGCATCAAGCGGTGGAAGTCCCAGCGCAGGCGCAAGGGCAGGTTGATCGCCAATATCTGGTGCTGCACCATGGTGCGCAATGCCACCAGCCCGATGCTGGCCAGCATGACGATACCCATGCCCCACAACACGCGACGCTCCTGCGCCGCCGCATCGCCCCCTGCCTGCCAGGTCGAGAGCAGGTCCACGACCTGGCCGAGGAAAGCAAACAGCCAGGCTTCGTAGATCGACACACCGGCACTGAGCAGCGCAAATGCAAGAATGTAGCCGCGGGCGCCCCGTGTGCAGGCCCACAGGAAGCGGAACAGGCCCTTGGGGGGTGGTGGCACCTCGTCGGGAGGGAAGGGGTCGAGCCTTCGTTCGAATGCACGAAGCATGGTGGTCTCCATAACCATCAGATTCAGGAGATTTTGCCACCGAACGGTTGCTTTGAGGGGCGACGAAGGTGCATGCAATCTTCCGGGCCTTGCCATGCCCCGAATCCACAGCCGATTTCTGCCGGCCGCGATTGCCCATGGATACCTGACTGATGGTGCGAGTCAGCTTCTATGCTGTGAATATAGCGCCCACTCCTGCCGGGCTCTTCCACGTTCGTTAGCGAGCCTCCAAACCCTTGTGCATGCGCATTGTAGTGCTGGCCCTGATCCTGACGCTGTTCAGTTGCACTACCGCGTCGGGCCCGCCAAGGGGCGAGGGGGGCGATGGGCGGTCCTTGTATGTAGTGAATCATGGCCTGCATACCGGATTGGTCATTGCGCGCCCCGATCTGCTTCAGGTGCTTCCCGCGCTGGCCGAAGCGTTCGGTGACGGCGACTTCATCGAGTTCGGCTGGGGTGACGAGGACTTTTACCGAGCCCCGCAGGCCACCTTGAGCCTCGCCCTGCGCGCCTTGTTCGGGTCGACGGCAGCTGTGCTGCATGCGGTCAGGATTGACGGCGACCCCAGGCGGCGTTTCGCCGCAAGCGAGGTCATCGAGGTGCGGGTGACGGAGGACGGCTACCGGCGACTGCTCGCATTCGTGGCCGGAACCTTCATCCACTCGGCGACGGGCTCCTTGGCGGTGCTCGGGCCTGGCTTGTATGGACAGAGCCGGTTCTACCAGGCCAAAGGTAGCTATTCGCTGTTTTATACCTGCAATACCTGGGTCGCAGAGGCGCTGGCTGCGAGCGGCTGCCCAATGTCGCCTGCAGCGGTGATTACGGCGGGGAGCGTCATGTCGTCGTTACGCCGGGCGACAGCGGTGGGTGCATCCTGCCTGGTTTCCCGCTAACCCAAGCTGACGATTGGGGGACTCAAGGGGAGGGGGCCGCCGAAAAGCGAGACGGTCTCTCCACCATCACCCGCCCTTGCATCGTCTCGAAGTCAGCCGTGGCAAGCACATAGGCACGCAGCTTCGAATCGGCAACCTGCTGCTCATCCAGCGCCGCAATCAGCGCGGGCAGGTGTTCGGAAGTCCACGCCGGATTGGTCACGCCAGGCACCTGATGCAGGTCGGGAGCAGGGCTCTGGAGCAGCTCAAGATAAACGGCATAGCGCGCATTGAGCTGTTGCATTTGCATCGTCCCGCCACTCACTAATCGCCGCACACGCGCCAGGTCGTTCTGCGCCAGCGCCTGCACAAAGCGCTCTTCCTTGTCCTTGAAAAATCGCACCAGAATCGCCGCAGCCACCGCCGGCTCTGCTGCCTTGTCGGGGCTCTCAACCAGGTCGATGTCCAACGCCTCCCCATAGCGCTGATAGTTCGCCCGCCCCGTAATCATGAGATAGCCGCGCCCGCGAAACTTCGCACCATCGCCCGGTTCGACGTTGCCGAGCGCGCTTCGTCCCTCATAACGCTCGAACCCCGAAGGCAACGGTGTACTTTCAATCAACGCCCTCTTCGTCGCCGGCGAAAACGGCACACCGGAATACTTGTTGAGCACATCCGTCGCCCAGTCACGCAAGCCGGCCGCCTGTTTGCTCGGTTCCTCGCGCAATATCTGAACCGCCAGTTCGACAAACCTGCCCTGGACTTCGCGTTCCTTCAGCGCCGTCGAGTAGCTGTTGCCCACCCAGGCGACCGCAAGCGGAATGACGACCGCGGCAATGACCGATGAGATCGCCTTGAGCTTTTCCCACGGGTCGATTCTGGCTGCGTGCGGTTCCTGTTCTGGCATGGTGCCTCCAGCGCTATTCCTCCATGGTAGGCCACGGCCGTGCGCTGCACGCGATCGCTGCGGGGCAGGGTGAATCTCATCGCTTTTTTGCTTATGCTTGAAATTCATCCCATCGGTAAAAGCGATACGCCATGCGCTATTCCCCCGAAGCTCTGCTGGCCTTTGTCGAAGCCGTTGCCCTGGGCTCGTTCTCGGCGGCCGCGCGCAAGTTGCGCAAGAGCCAGTCCACCGTCAGTGCCGCCATCGCCAACCTCGAAGCCGACCTCGGCGTTACCCTGTTCGATCGCCAGGCCCGTCACCCGGTGCTGACCGAGGCGGGGCGCAAGGTGCTCGGGCATGTGCAGGAGATCCTCGCCGCCAGCGAGCGGCTGGACGAGTTGAGCATCCGCCTGGCCGACAATGTCGAGCCGCGCCTGACCCTGGTGCTCTCGGACATGTACCAGCTCAGCCCCGACAACCAGGTGATGCGCCAGTTCGAGCAGCGTTTCCAGGACATCGAGCTCGAATGCATGATCGCCGAGGCCGGCGATGTGCTGAACCTGCTGCAAAGCGGGCGCGCGCACCTGGGGTTGCTGGCGGCGCAGGCCAAGTACCCGACCGATATCGCCGTGCGGCGTTTGCCCCATCAGGCGCAGATGGGGCTGTTCGTGGCCCGCGAGCATCCGCTGGCGAGTCAGCAGCCGCTGACCCAGGCGCACCTGGCCAGCCACCGGCAGCTGTACCTCAATACCTACACCGACAGCGAGAACAAACCCCAGGGTCGGGTCTGGTCGGCGCCGGACTATCTGTTGCTGCTGGAGATGACCGAACAGGGCTTCGGCTGGGCCGAGTTGCCCCATGGCCTGGTGCAGCAATATGGCCATGGCAGGCTGGTGGAGCTGAGCCTGGGCGGCTGGCCGCGACCGATTGCAGTGGATGCAGCCTGGTCGCGGATCAATCCGCCCGGGCCTGCGGGCTTGTGGCTGCTGGACTGGCTGGCCCGGGAGGGCTGAGCGGGGCGTACAACTGCACGCGGTTGCGGCCCTGGTCCTTGGCGGCATACAGCGCATGGTCGGCCAGCGACAGCAGGCGCGACAGGTCATGGCCGCAGGTAGCGCTGTCGACGATGCCGATGCTCACGCTCAGTTGGCCGGGCGCCAGCAATGGCAAGCCATGGAAGCCGGCGCAGATCCGCTGGGCCACCTGCTTTGCTGCTTGCGCGTCGGTACTCGATAACAGGCAGGCAAACTCTTCGCCGCCGATGCGGCCCAGCACATCCTCCTGGCGAATGTTCTGGCTGGCGACCTGGCTGAAGGCAATCAGGGCCCGGTCGCCGGTCTGGTGGCCATGGGCATCGTTGAGCCGCTTGAAGTGATCCAGGTCGCACAGCAGCAGGGCCACCGGCTCGCCGCGCCGGGCGCAGCCGGCCAGCAGGGCTTCGCCCCGGGACAGGAAGGCGCGGCGATTGCCGATGCCGGTCAGCGGGTCGGAGTAGGCGGCGGCCTTGAACTTCAGTTCGGCGCGCTCGCGGACCATGGCCAGGGTGACGTAGGCGATGCCGATGGCGTAGAGCATCGATTCGAACAGCATGAAGGCGAAGAAGCCGGTGCCGTTGCCGCTGGCGGAAATCGCCTGTTCGAAGGACACGCCATGATCGGTGAAGGTACGCACGGCATAGAAGACGGTGTGTGCCATGGTCAGGGCCAGGGCGGGCAGGTAGGCCGCTTCCAGGCGCCGGCGATTGCGCCACAGCTCGAACGTCGACAGTCCGCCGTAGCCTGCGGCCAGCAGCGAATACACGGTCACCCGCACACCCAGGTCGTCGTGGAAGCCGGGAAACAAGCTCCATACCAGCCAGAACAGGGCGCCGGCGACGATGCCCGGCAGGTGCGGCGTGCGTCCGGCGAACACGCGCATGGCGGTCCAGTTCATCGCCGCGCTGAGCAGCAGCACCATATTGCTCAGCACCAGGGCGACAAAGGCCGGTGCGATGCCGCGCACGCTGACCAGCGCGACACCGAGGGCGGCGAGCAGCAGCATGCAGGCCAAGTGGCCGAGGGTCTGTTCGCGGGTGCCGCGGCTCCAGGCATGCAGGGTCAGCAACCCCATCAGGCCAAGAATGAAAATGGCCACCAGCAACAGGGTCGGGATGCTCAACAGCACAGGTATCGTTCTCCATGTCCGGCCTTGCGGCCAACCGGGCGGGGCCGGTTTCCTGCGGGCATGCTAGCCGAGCAGCAGGCCCTTTGCCAGTAACCCTGCGGTCGGCTGGCCTGCCTGGATCAAGGCATTGCCGATACCTGTGTCGCCTCAGCAGATGTTGGCGTTCAACTGTCCGCGGCGGACCATCTGCCGCCGGGCAGGCACGGCGGCTACGGCGGCGGCCCCATTTGGGGCGTCGAGGATGATGAACGTGGCGTCATTGCCCACCTTCAGCCCGTAGTCGTGCTTGTGCATCACCGCCGCGCCCGCCGTGGTCGCCATCGCCAGGGCCACATTCAGGTCTTCGTCGCTGTAAAAGCCCGAGCGGTAGCCGATCAGCATGGCGCGCTGGAGCATGTCGGCATTGCCGTAGGGCCACCAGGCGTCGCGGATATTGTCGTTGCCGGCGAACACATTCACCCCGGCGGCGCGCAGGCGCAGCACAGGCGGGAAGGGGTGATCGCCCGGGGCATTGGTGAGGATCGAAATGCCGGCCCGGGCCAGCTCTACGGCAATGCGCTCGACCTCGTCCTCAGGCACCTGGCCCAGGGCGTAGGCATGGCTGACGCTGACGCGCCCCTGCAAGCCGGCGGCGCAGGTCCGCCCGGCGATCCGCCGCAGCTGTTCGATGCCTTGCAGGCCCGGCTCGTGCAGGTGGATGTCGACCTTCACGCCATGGCGCTCGGCAATTCCGAACACTACCTTCAACTGACCCTCGGCATCACCGTCGAGGGTGGTCGGGTCGATGCCGCCGATGACGTCGGCGCCGTCGCCGATCGCCGCTTCCAGCACATCGGCGGTACCGGGGCAGGACATCACCCCTGCCTGGGGGAAGGCCACCAGCTCGATATCGACGATGCCGCGCCATTTTTCCCGGGCTTGCATCACCGCGTGCAGGTTGGTCAGGCCGGTGGTGGCGTCGACATCGACATGGCTGCGCATGGCCACGGTACCGAAAGACACGGCCTGGCGGATCAGGGCGTCGGCGCGTTCGACGATCGGCGGCGCCAGGGCCAGTTCGCGCTTCTCCACCGCCAGGCGTTCACGCAGGCTGCCGGCAGCCTGGTGCGGGTGCCAGCGGTCACCGACAAAGCTCTTGTCCAGATGGATATGGCCGTCGACAAAGCCGGGCAGCAGCAACTGCCCGTCCAGGTCAACGCGCTCGACGCCCGTGAGCATGCCAAGGTCAGTACCCAGTGCGGCGATACGGCCTTCAGCGACGGCCAGGGACAGGGGACTGCCGTCGGCAGCGACGGCATTGACGAATACACGATCAAACATTTCACGACCTCGTTGGAGAGGTCGCCACCCTACAAAACGCGGGTAGCCATCGGCCAATTAAATATCGGGATCGATAGCAGTGGATTCGTGAATGCCGGCACCTCAGCCGCCGATCAGGTGTTTGAGCGGGTGATAGTCGGCCTTGAGGTTGTGGGTGGCCTTGAGGATCGCCTCTTCGATGCCGCTCAAGTGCGTGCACACCAGTTCGATGGCAGCGGACTGGTCACCGGCTTCGAGGGCTTCGATCAGGCGCAGGTGTTCATTGCCGCGGCAGGCCTCATGGCGCTCGTCGTCGAGGGTCGAGGCGTACAGCGAGCCGCGCTCGATCAGCTTGCGGAACCAGTCCAGCAGCACCGGGTTGTCCAGCACTTCGGCCAGGCGCAGGTGGAATTCGCCCAGCAGGTGGACGTAGCGGGCGTGGTCACCGGCATCGGCGGCGGCCTCTTCTTCGGCCACGTGCTGGCGCAGGGGCTGCAGCAGGCCCTTGTCGGCGCGCCGGCAGAGTTCGGTGACGATGCCGATTTCGATCAGGCGGCGGGTTTCGAACACCGAGCGGATGTCCTCGTCGCTGGGCAGCGAGACCCAGGCGCCCTTGTTCAGTTCGGTAGACACCAGGCCGTCGCCTTCGAGCTGCTTGAGCGCCGCGCGCACCGAGGTGCGGCTGACCTTGAACAGCTCGGCGAGCGAAGACTCGCCCAGTTTCATGCCGGGGCGCAGGGTGCGCTTCCTGATCGCCTCGTGGACCCCCAGGTAGACGCGTTCTACGGTCGATGCGGGGAGTTTTTCCGTCATTGCCAGCTCCGATGTTCCTTGACCGCACAAGCATGCCGTAAATGCGCGGTGACAAAAAGTTTCAGGGTGAAATTGATTGTGGGGTCATCGCGGGGCAAGCCCGCTCCTACACCCCCCCGGTAGGAGCGGGCTTGCCCCGCGAAGCGATTTTGTGCACATAAGTATCACTATGGTGTGTACATGTTTCTGTTATCCGTTACCCATGTTCACATTTTCGCTATCTGAGACGCTGACTGTTTGGTCAAGTAAATGACTCTCAACTCCGTCTTTCCAATTTTTTTTATCGATAAAAATCAAAAAGATAGGTGATCTCCTGGAATCCGGTCGCGATGCATTCGCTCCCCGTCTGGCACACATATTGTTCCTCGAAAATCGTAAGGCGAAAATTGCATACAATCTTTGTATGCATCGGCGCCCAGGCGCCCAATGGCGGTCCCAACTCTTCAAATCCAACAATAATGTGCTGGAGCACCACCGGTGCTGCAGCAGGAGCCCGGGGAACATGCAATTGGATACTTCCAAACAGCTCGATAGCGCGTACCTGCAGCCCGATGCTGCCGATTCAGCCCAGGGACCGGGGCACGGCGGCCTGAGCCCGCGACTGCACAATGCCGACCTCGCCCCGACCAAGGCCGCCGGCCGGCGCTGGGGCGGCTACAGCATCTTCGCCCTGTGGACCAACGATGTGCACAACATCGCCAACTACTCCTTCGCCATGGGCCTGTTCGCCCTCGGCCTGTCCGGCTGGCAGATGCTTGCCGCGCTGGCAGTGGGGGCGGCGCTGGTGTACTTCTTCATGAACCTGTCCGGCTACATGGGGCAGAAAACCGGGGTGCCGTTTCCGGTGATCAGCCGCATGAGCTTCGGCATCTATGGCGCGCAAGTGCCGGCGATCATCCGCGCGGTCATCGCCATCGCCTGGTTCGGCATCCAGACCTACCTGGCCTCGGTGGTGCTGCGGGTGCTGCTGGTGGCGATCTGGCCGAGCCTGGCCAGTTACGATCACGATGCCATCCTCGGGCTGTCGAGCCTGGGCTGGGCCAGCTTCGTCGCCATCTGGTTCGTGCAGCTGGTGATCCTGACCTTCGGCATGGAGATGGTGCGCAAGTACGAATCCTTCGCAGGCCCCGTGATCCTCTCGACGGTGCTGGTGCTGGCGGTGTGGATGTACCTGCGGGTGGACGGCAACCTGGCCTGGTCGGTGGGTGAGCCGCTGACCGGCGCCAAGGCCTGGACCCAGGTGTTCGCCGGCGGCGCACTGTGGCTGGCCATCTACGGCACGCTGATCCTCAACTTCTGCGATTTCGCCCGTTCCTCGCCATGCCGCCGGACCATCCGCGTCGGCAACTTCTGGGGCCTGCCGGTGAACATCCTGGTGTTCGCAGTGATCAGCTTCGTGCTGTCCGGGGCGCAGTTCAGCATCGATGGCACGGTGATCGACAGCCCGACCCAGATCATCGCCGCGATCCCCGACAAGACCTTCCTGGTACTGGGTTGCCTGGCCTTCTTGATCGTCACCGTGGCGGTGAACATCATGGCCAACTTCGTCGCCCCGGCCTTCGTGCTTTCCAGCCTTGCGCCCAGCCGCCTGAACTTCCGTCGCGCCGGCCTGATCAGCGCCACCCTGGCGGTGCTGATCCTGCCCTGGAACCTCTACAACAGCCCGCTGGTGATCGTCTATTTCCTGTCTGGCCTGGGCGCGCTGCTCGGCCCGCTGTACGGGATCATCATGGTCGACTACTGGCTGATCCGCAAAGCCCAGGTGCATGTGCCGGATCTCTACAGCGAGGCGGCCAGCGGCACCTATCACTACACCCGCGGGGTCAACTACAAGGCCATCGCCGCCCTGGTGCCCTCGGCCATCGCCGCCGTGGTACTGGCCCTGGTACCGGCCTTCAGCGAGCTGACGCCGTTCTCCTGGCTGTTCGGCGCGAGCATTGCCGGCGGCGTGTACTACCTGATCTCTGATCGTAAAAAACACTATGTGGACTGTTCCGGCGAGCACTTTGCCGTCGACAGCGCCCAGCACTGAGCGTCACGCACAAGGAATCGACCCATGAGAATACTGGTAGTCAACGTCAACACCACCGCATCCATCACCGAGGCGATTGCCCGCCAGGCGCGCAGCGTGGCCTCGCCGGGTACCGAGATCGTCGGCCTGACCCCGCGCTTTGGCGCCGAGTCGGTGGAAGGCAACTTCGAGAGCTACCTGGCCGCCATTGCGGTGATGGAGCGGGTGCTGAGCTACGACCAGCCCTATGATGCGGTGATCCAGGCCGGTTACGGCGAGCATGGCCGCGAAGGCCTGCAGGAACTGCTCAACGTACCGGTGGTGGACATCACCGAGGCCGCTGCCAGCGTCGCGATGTTGCTGGGCCACCGTTATTCGGTGGTCACCACCCTGGACCGCACCGTGCCGCTGATCGAAGACCGCCTGAAGCTGGCCGGCCTGGACAGCCGCTGCGCATCGGTACGGGCCAGTGGCATGGCCGTGCTGGAGCTGGAGGAAGAGCCGGAGCGGGCCATCGAGTCGGTGGTGCGCGAAGCGGAGGAAGCGGTGCGGGTCGACAAGGCCGAGGTGATCTGCCTCGGTTGCGGCGGCATGGCCGGGCTGGATGAGCGTATCCAGGCGCGTACCGGGGTGCCGGTGGTCGATGGCGTGACGGCGGCGGTGGCCCTGGCTGAATCCCTGGTGCGCCTGAAGCTGAGCACCTCGAAGGTGCGCACCTATGCGCAGCCACGGCCCAAGCAGATCCTCGGCTGGCCCCGCGCGTTGCTGGGGTGATCCATCGCCCATGAAAAAGGCCCGCTGATGCGGGCCTTTTTCATGGGTGTCAGTCGTGCTTGTGTTTGTGTTTATGCTTGTGTTTGTGCTTGTAGTCATTGCCACCGGAGTCGTGGCGATCCTTGTCGGCGATGTGGTTGCCCAGGGCACCACCGGCGGCGCCGCCCAGGCCCGCGCCGATGGTCGAGCCGGTCTTGCCGCCGATCTGGTTGCCGATCACCGAACCACCGGCCGAGCCCAGGCCACCGCCAATGGCCGCCTCGGTGCGGTTGCCCTTGCGCGCGCCGACGGCGCTGCCGGCCGCGCCGCCAACGCCGGCACCAATGGCCGCGCCGGTGCTGCCGCCGATCTGCTGGCCGACCGCGTTACCCAACGCGCCGCCCAGGCCACCGCCAACGGCAGAATTCAAATCGCTATCGGCCATGGCGGCCTGGGAAAGCAGGATACCCAACGTCAAAGCAGGAATGGTGATACGCATGGTGTGAACCTCAGGCAATACGGTAGTCGGTCAGAAGAGGGTGCGGCTGGCGATCAATCGTCATCGTCGTCGTCATCATCGTCACGGTCGCGACGATGGTCGTTGTCGTAGTAGCGATAGCGGTCGTCATCGCGGTAGCGCTTGCTGTACTTGCGGTGGTCGCGGTCATCACGGTCGTTATCCCAGTCGCGGGAATAGCGATGGTCGCGGTCGTAGCGGTAGTCGCCACGGTCGTAGTCGTGGTAGTAGCAACCGGCTGTGGACAGCACCGTGGCGAGCAGGGCAAAGCGGGTCAGGTGTTTCAGCACTGTGGATCCTTTATCCGCACAGCGGGGGAAGGTTACACGCTCTGACCACGAATTCAGAATTTTGTTTCCCGCAGCCCCGGGGGCGGGGGCGGACAGCCGGGCAAAAAAAGGCCCACACGAGGTGGGCCAAAGGACGTTTCTGAAGGGAGAGGAGCCCTACAGTATCGACGTGCAGTTAAGTGGGCGTTAACACTCAGTCGGTCACCCGCGGCAACTCGATGCGCGCCAGCAGGCCGCCACCTGACTGGTTGCGCAACGTCAGCTCGCCGCCCTGTTCGCGTATGGCTGTGCGGGCTGAAGGCAGGCCCAGGCCGACGCCACCGGTGTCGCGGTTGCGCGAACTTTCCAGGCGGAAGAAAGGCACGAACACCTCTTCCAGCGAAGCGTCGGGAATGCCCGGACCCTGGTCGCTGATCTCGATCAGCAGGGTATGGGCGGTGCTGCTCAGGCGGATTTTTGGCGCGCCGGCATACTTGACGGCGTTGTCGATCAAATTTGTAACCGCGCGTTTCAGGCCCAGTGGTCGACCCTGGTACACCAGATTTGCCGGCCCCGAGAACGCCACTTCGATCTGCTGGTCGCGGTAGTCGTCGACCAGGGTCCACAGCAGCTCGGCGAGGTCGAACGGTGTGGTGGTTTCCAGCCGGGTCTCGTCGCGGAAGAAACTCAGCGCGGCGTTGATCATGTGCTGCATTTCATCGACATCACGAAACAGCTTGCGCTGCTGCTCGGGGTCTTCAATGAATTCGCCGCGCAGGCGCATGCGGGTCAGGGGCGCGCGCAGGTCATGGGAAATCGCTGCGAGCATTTGCGTGCGTTCGGCGATGAAGTGCTGGATCTGCGCCTGCATGGTGTTGAAGGCGGTGATGGCCTGGCGCAGTTCGTGGGGGCCTTCCGGGCGAATGGGCGGTGCCCGCAGGTCGCTGCCAAAGCGCCGGGCGGCGCGGGCGAAGCGCTGCAAGGGGCCGGCCAGCTGGCGGGTGCCGACCCAGGCCACCAGCACGGCGGCGACCAGCGCCAGGAGGCCGATGATGGTCAGGCGCATGCCCGTGCTCAGGCCCCAGCTGCGGTACGGCGGGGTAAAGGCCAGCCAGCTGCCGTCGGCCATCTGCATCACCAGCTTGTAATGGGCATCGGGGCTGGATGCTGGCCAGTCGCCAGGTTGGAAGCCTTCGACCCTGAGCGGGCGCATGGCCAACAGCTCATGCAGTTCAGGCACCGCCCCGATATCGATCGGCTCGCCGGTGCCGGGCAGGGCCAGCGGTTCTCGCGCCGGGCTCCACTGCACCTGCAGTTGAGGGTTGCTCGCGGCATTGGCCAATAGCTCGCGCTGATCGCGGGGCGCCGCGTGGAGCATGCGCGCTGTGACGGCAATTTGTTCGAGCAGGCCGGTCTTGCTCAGGGGCGGGCGCGCCCAGACGCCGGCCACCTGCACGAAAAGAATGTTCAGCAGCACCGAAATCAGCATGGCGGCGATGATGGTCAGGGCGATGCGCCGGCTGATACCGTCACGGCGAAGGTCGAGGCGGATCATCAGCGGCTGACCTTGGCGTCGAACATATAGCCACCGTTGCGCACGGTACGGATCAGCGCCGGGCGCTTGCTGTCCGGCTCGATCTTGCGCCGCAGGCGGCTGACCTGCACGTCGATGCTGCGGTCGTAGGCCTCGTGGCCGTGGCCGCGGGCCAGGTCGATCAATTGCTCGCGGGTGAGGATGCGCTGCGGGTGTTCGAGGAACACCAGCAGCAGGTCGAACTCACCGGCCGACAGCGGCACCATGACGCCTTGCGGGGTGCGCAGTTCGCGGCGGGTGACATCCAGGTGCCAGTCGTCGAAGCGGATCAGTGGCCGGGTTTCTTCGACCTGCGCACGCAGTTGCTCGCCGGCGCGGCGCTGCACGGCGCGCAGGCGGGCCAGCAGTTCGCGGGCGTCGAAAGGCTTGCCCAGGTAGTCGTCGGCGCCCAGTTCCAGGCCGATGATGCGGTCGCTCAGCTCGTCCATGGCGGTGAGCATGATGATCGGGATGCCGGTGCTGCTGCGCAGCTTCTGGCACAGGGTCAGGCCGCTTTCGCCAGGCAGCATCAAGTCGAGGATGATGGTATCCGGGCGCTGCTGTTCGATCGCCGCCCACATGGCCGTGCCATTGGCGGCCAGGTCGACCTCGTAGCCGTGCATGACAAAGAACTTCTTCAGCAGGGCACAAATTTCCACGTCGTCATCGACGATCAGCAGTCTGCTCACGTTGGGGTCCAGTGGGGCCGGAAAAGTGCGTATCTAAAACCATTCTGGGCCGCCGGTCATATATTTCAATCGAGTAACAATCCTTCGGTCGCGACACAAAGCGGACATCTGCCAGCAAAGCGCCGAAGTCATCCTGTCGGCAGTCCAAACCAAGGGAATACCTCCATGCCGGCACAACCTCCAATCGACGGCCTCGACTGCAGCCAATCGCTGACCCTCGACCTGCGCACCCAGGACTTGTGGCGCAATGCGCTGCTCAGCTATCAGGATTCGCGCCTGGGACTGTGTGAGGACGGTACGCACGTAATGCTCAGCCACTACTTCGAGCGCTACAACCCCACCAGCAGCCAATGGATGGAATACAGCTACAAGGTGCCGCTGACCGAACTGGTGCACTGGATCATGGGCAACGGCCATCTGCACGTCGAACGCTCCGGCACGGCGCCAAAGCCGGCCAGGCAAAACGGCGGGAGTGCCTGTCATGCGTAAGCAGATGATCGCGCCGGTGCTGTGCCTGTCGCTGATGATGACCGGTTGCAGCCACAACCGGGTCACGCCCAAGGAGTATTCGGGCTTTCTGCGCAACTATGACCAGTTGAACGAGTACAAGACCGCCTCCGGTGACGCGGTGCTGCGCTGGATCAGCCCCGAGCTGCACATGGAGCGCTACACCCAGGTGTACATCGCGCCGAGCCAGTTCTACCCGGTGCCCCAGGCCAGTACGCGAATCCCCGAGTCGACCCTCAAGGCGGTGACCGGCTACTACGACGTGGCGCTCAAGCGTGAGCTGGGCAAGGTCCTGACCCTGGTCGAGCAGCCCGGGCCAAACACCCTGATCGTGCGTCCGGCGATCACCTCGGTCAGCGCCCATACCCAGGCGCTGCATTATTACGAATGGCTGCCGGTGACCCTGGTGGCCGCCGGGGTCAGCAGTGCCATCGGCATCCGCGACCTCGACAGTGTGATCGCCACCGAAGCGGCCTTCCTCGATGGCGGCAGCCGCGCCGTGGTCGCCGAAGTGGTGCGCAAGGGCACCGGCCTGCCGCTGGAGAACGACGAGCAGGTGATGACCGCCGACAACCTCAAGGTGGTGCTCGACGGCTGGGCGCAGGAATGGCGCCAGGCCGCCGAAACCTTCCAGGCGCAGAAGTTCAGCGCGCTCAAAGGGCAAAAATCCACGGCACCATGAACACGCTGACCACCATCACCAGCAAGGTGAAGGGCACCCCGACCTTGACGAAGTCGCCGAAGCGGTACTGACCCGGGCCCAGCACCAGGGTGTTCACCGGCGACGACACCGGCGTCATGAACGCTGCCGAGGCGGCCAGGGCGACGATCATCGCAAAGGGGTAGGGCGAGGCGCCCAGCTGCTCGGCGGTGCTGATCGCCACCGGCGCCATCAGCACGGCGGTGGCGGTGTTGGAGATGAACAGGCCGATGAGCGCGGTGATGACGAACAGGCTGGCCAGGATCATGTACGGCCCGGCGCTGCCCAGCACCTGCACCAGTGCGTTCACCGCCAGGGCGATGCCGCCGGTTTTCTGCAGGGCCAGGGCAAAGGGCAGCATGCCGACGATCAGCACCAGGCTCTGCCAGTGGATCGCGCGGTAGGCGCTGTTCATGTCGATGCAGCGCCCGGCGCCCATCAACAGGCACGCGATCAGGGCGGCGATGACATTGGGCACCACGCCGCTGATCATCAGGCCGACCATCACCGCCAGGCTGAGCAGGGCGTAAGGCGCCTGGTTCAGGGCCGGGGCGACATTGTCCACTTCCGCCGGCAGGCTCAGGACCAGGAAATCCCTGGGCTGGGCCTGCAACTGGCGCACCGCTTTCCACGGGCCGATCACCAGCAGGGTATCGCCGAGCTTGAGTTTCTCTTCCACCAACTGCTCTTCGATGGCGTTCTGGCCACGGCGCAGGCCGACCACGTTGAGGTCCCAGCGGCTGCGAAAATTCAGCTCCAGCACGCTTTTGCCGATCAGTTGCGAGCCGGGCACCACCGACACCTCGGCCATGCCCACGGCGTGGGACTGATCGATGAAATAGGCGGCCTTGAAGTGCAGCGGTTCGAGTTTCATGCTCTGGCACAGGCTGCGCAGGTCGTCGCGCGGGGCGAACAGGTCGAGCAGCAGCACGTCGCCCTCGTGCACCGTGGTGCTGGAGTCGGGGCTGATCACCCGGGTGGTGAACTTGTGCTGGCGCTCGATGCCGACCACGTTGGCGCCATGCACGGTGCGCAGCTTCAGCTCGCTCAGGCTGTGGCCGATCAGCGGCGAGTCCGGGCGCACCCGCAAGCGCCGTTCGCGGCCGGCCAGCTTGTAGTCGATGACCAGGTCGAGCAGGGTGCGGCGGGTTTGCGGGCTGCCATCCTTGCGCACCTCGCCGCTGAGCCAGTGGCGGGTCAGCAGCATATAGCCGACACCCAGGGCCAGGATCACCAGGCCAAAGGGGGTGAAGCTGAAAAAGCTGAAGCCACTTTCACCGTGGCGCACCAGCTCACTGTGCACCACCACGTTCGGTGGCGTGGCCACCAGGCTGAGCATGCCGCTGATCAGGCCGGCGAAGCTCAGCGGCATCATCAGCCGACTGGGCGAGACCTTCATGCGCGCGGCGATGCTGAGCACCACCGGGATAAAGATGGCGACCACACCGGTGGAGCTCATCACCGAGCCGAGCCCGGCCACGCAGACCATCAACAGCACCAGCAGGCGCACCTCGCTGTTGCCGGCGCGGTCGGCCATCCATTCACCGATGCGGTAGGCGATGCCGGTGCGCACCAGGCCTTCGCCGATGACGAACAACGCGGCGATCAGTACCACGTTGGGGTCGCTGAAGCCGGCCAGGGCTTCCTGGACGCTGAGAATGCCGGTCAGCGGCAGGGCCACGATCATCAGCAGGGCGACCACATCCATGCGTGGCCGGTTGATGATGAACAGGACAACGCTGGTCAACAGCAGGCCCAGCACCCAGAGCAATTCGTGGTTCATGCGATCTTCCTGATACGTACACGCCCGAGAGTCTGGCAGAAAGTGCAGGGTGGTTCATTGATTTGGGGCTGCTGCGCAGCCCATCGCAGGCTTCGCCAGCTCCCACAGGGGGGCGGACATTGAACTGGGGCAGTTCACATTGTGGGAGCTGGCGCAGCCTGCGATCGGCCGCGCTACAGGGCGGCCCTGATCAACCCGGCCCCCTGGTTGCGCACATTGCCCACCGCCTTGTCGACCCGGTACCAGTCGAACGCTTCGGCCGGCTCGCCAAGGTTCAGCAGCATCTGCTCGGCCTGGGCCTTGTCGCAGTCGGGATTGAGCCAGTCCCGGGCCAGCTCCGGCGCCAGGGCAACCGGTCGGCGGTCATGGATATCCACCATGCCACCGGCACTGTCGGCGGTAATGATGACAAAGCCGTCATCCTCCCCCACACCCCACTGCCCGATGCCGGCACAGAACACCGGCAGGCCGTCGCGGCGATGGATGTACCAGGGCTGCTTTTTCGGCCCGCCTTCGTCGACCCATTCGAACCAGCCATCCACCGGCACGATCAAGCGATGCCCCCAGATCGCCCGGAAGTAGGGCGAATGGGCGACCTTTTCCACCCGGGCATTGATCGGCGGCGCCCGGTCCCGGGCCCAGTGCGGGCGCCAGCCCCAGCGCAGCCAACGGGCTGCTTGCGCCGTGATCACGGCAACCTGGGTGCTCGGCGCCACGTTGTAGCGCTCAAGCGGCTGCTCGCCGACCTCGTTGGCCAGGGCGCCGGGCATGCTCAGGGCATCGACGAAATCATGGATGCCGTGGTACTGGCTGAGTCTTCCACACATGGGAGTAACCCCTATAGCCAAGGGTTATTGGCGTGGCGTTGAGGCTTCTCTGACTATAGCCCGCGAAGCGGTCAGGATTCGTTCGCAGGGAAGCGTACTCATGGCAAAGCATATTCTTATCGTGGGTGGTGGCGTCGGCGGCACCATGCTCGCCAATCAACTGGTCGGCAAGCTCTATCCGGAGATCCTGCGCGACCAGGTGCGTATCACGCTGCTGTCCAACTCACCCGATCACTACTACAAGCCGGCGTTCATGTATGTGGCCTTCGACCTGTTCTTCCAGGAAGAACTCAAGCGCCCCGAACGCAGCTTGCTGCGCCCGGAAATCGACTTCCAGGTGCAGGACGTCACCCGCTTCGACTTCGCCGCGCAGACGCTGCATACCCGCAGCGGCAAGCGCTTCGGCTATGACTTCCTGGTGATCGCCACCGGTTGTGTGCCGGCCCCCGAACGCATCGAAGGGCTCTCCCAGGGTGGTGATCATTTCTACCAGTATGAGCCGGCGCGCCAGCTGGCCCGGCGCCTGGCAAGCATCGAAAAGGGGCGGATCTTCATTACCGTGAGCTTTCCGCAAACGCCGAACGTGCCGCATCAATGCGGCATCGCGCCGGTGGAAACCACCCTGATGCTCGACGACTACCTGCGCCGCCGTGGGGTACGGGACAAGGTCGAGATCATCTACACCTACCCGACCACCGCCCAGCTGCTGCGCAACTGCCTGTTCCTGCAGCGGCCCACCGGCGAGATCCTGCCGGGTCTGTTCGCCCGCAAGAACATTCACTTTCAGCGCGGCTTCACCCTCGCCAAGGTCGATCCCGAGCAGCGCATCGCCTACTCCGAAGAGGGCGATGCGCAACCCTACGACATCCTCATGGCCACACCGCCCATCCGTGCGGTGGACGCGGTGCTGGCAAGCGGCGTGTCCCAGGCCGCGAACCAGGAAGGCTGGCTGCCGACCAACCATGAAACCTTGCAGGTCTATGGTCTGGAAGGGGTGTACGTGATCGGCGACACCGTCGACCTGCCGGTGAGCAAGGCCGGCGGCGCCTGTCACAACCAGGCGCCGGTGATCGCCGACAACATTGCTGGCGAGATTCGCCTGGGCAAAACGGTGGCGGTGTACGACGGCAAGGTCCAGGCCGCCGCACAGATGGGCCTGAACGCCGGCATGCCGCTGACCTACGACTACCGTCACGATGTGCTGCCCACGCCACCGACCAAGCTTGGCGGGCTGCTCAGGAATGGATTCAACCGTGGCCTGTACTGGGCCGTAGCCCGCGGCATGCTGTGACCCGACACCCGGGAGGAGCTGATGGAGATGGACGTGACCGATACCCTCGTCGTGCAGGGCGAGAACCCGGGCCTGGAAGCCTTGGTGCACAAGCTGCAACCCTTGCTCGATGGTGGGCGCCTGGACAACCTGGTCGACCTGGCATCATTGCTGTCCGACCTGGTCGATCTGCTCGATGCGGCCATGGTCGAAAAGCTCTCGGTGCAGTTCGAGCAGGCCACGGCCCTGAGCTGGAACCTGGGCAATGCCGTGCGCCTGGCCACGGCCCAGACCCGCAAGGACAGCGAACCCCCCAACCTGTACGGCCTGCTGACGCTGTTGCGTGAACCGGACACCCGCCGTGGCTGTGCCCTGGTGCTGCGCACGCTCAATGCCCTGGGGCGACAGCTGTGATCCCGCGCAAGGCGCGTTGACGACGCCAGGACGTGAGGCGCCGGCAATGCTACAGTCGGCGTTTTTTCCGACGAGGGTGTGTCATGCGGGTAGTAATGGCGGTGGTCGCTGCAGCGTTGTTGGCCGGTTGTGCGTCTTCGGCCATGGAGGCGGCCCGGGCCAAGGCGCCGAACAAGAGCTTCACCTCGAGCAAGCCGGCCGACCGTGTGGCCCAGTGCATCCAGTTCGGCTGGCAGGACGAAGACGTGTTCGGCGTCGATGCCAGCGGCTACCTGGAGCCGAACAAACAGGGCGGTTTCACCGTCTACACCCGCGAAGCCGAATCCTTCGCCGACATCCAGGGGCAAGGGGCGACCACGGCGGTCAGCTACTACGCGAAGAAGAACGACAGCGTCGCGCTGCGGCGCATGGCGGCACTGGCGACCTGCTTGTAAAGCGTCAGCGCGGCATGTAGCGCAGTTGCCAGCGCCGGGGGATCTTCACCGAGACCACCCCCAGCGCCAGGGCCAGCAGGGCGCTGAACAGCAGCGCGGCGAGGTCGAAGGCCTGTTCCAGCAGCACCCCGGCAATGGCGCCGGCGAACATCCCGGTCCAGGGAATCAGCTGCACCCGCCAACCGTGCCGGCGCTCGCCCAGCAGCGTCCGGCCAAGGCCGCGGCCGAAACGCGACAGGGCGCCGGTGACGTAGGTCAGGCCGATCGGCAGGCCGTTCACTTCTTCGACCACCACGTTGATCATGCCCATGGCGGTAACCGCCGCGATCAGCGCAGGCAGCTGCCAGGCACTCGGCAACAGGCCGGCCAGGGCCAGCAGGGCGGCAATGATGGTCAGCAGCGGCCAGGGCCGGCGGCCACTCTTGCGGGCGATCAACACGCCCAGGGCATTGCCTACCACGAAGGCCAGCAGCAGGGCGCCGATGCGCAGCACCAGGCCCAGTTCACCCTGGCCCAGCGACACCGCCAGGCGGGTGGTGTTGCCGCTCATGAACGAGACGAAATCACCGGTGGCCATGAAGCCGATGGCGTCGGTCATGCCGGCCAGCACCGACAGGGCGGCGACGAAGTACAGGCCGACCTTGCCGCGCAGGCGCTCGACCTGCAGGGCCCGGTCCGAACGCGTCGAAGTTGCCGGAAGCATCCGTGTTCCTCCGCAAAGGGTGAGGTGATTCTAGGCGTTCTGCCGGGCCAGGCGCGCTTCGAGCCCGGCGATGTGCGCTTCCAGGCGCTCATGTTCGCAGCGCTCGGCGCCGATGTCCTCGAACACGCTGATCAGGTGTTCCGGCTCACCGTCGTGGCGGCGCTGCAGGGCGGTGCGGGCACGAACCCAGATGTAGCGACCGTCCTTGTGGCGCACGCGCTTTTGCACCTCGTAACGGGCGATTTCCCCCGCCAGCAGGCGGTCGAGCAACTGCAGGTTGGGGCCCAGGTCGTCGGGATGGGTCAGTTGCTGGAAGGTCATGCCGTACAGTTCTTCGGCGCTGTAGCCCAGCAGCTCGCACAGGCTGCTGTTGACCCGCTGCCAGCTGCCATCGGGGTCGATATAGGCCAGGGCACCCCAGGCCAGTTCGAAGATGGCGCGAAAGCGCTCCTCGCTGTTGCGCAGCTCGGCTTCGGCGACCATGCGCTCGGTGTTGTCCATGCTGATGCCGACCATCTTCACCGGCCGCCCGACGCTGTCGCGCACCACCGTGGCGCGCGAGGCGATCCAGCGCTGCTGGCCATCGGGGCGGGTGATGCGAAAGTCGCATTCGCAACCGGTGCCTGAGGCGATGGCCTGGGCGTACAGCTGCTGCATGTGCTTGACGTCTTCTTCGGGCAGGTGCACCCAGAAGTCTTCGTTGCGGGCCACCGGCCAGCCGTAGACCTGCTCGACGTTGGGCGAGTAGGTGACCTCGTCGCTGATCAGGTTCCATTCCCAGGTGACGATGCGCGCGCCTTCCTGGGCCAGCTTCATGCGCGTTTCGCTTTCCATGATCTCGGCGGTGTAGCGCCGGCGCAGGTCGGTCATCGGCAGTTCGACCACCTGGTGCTGCTGGACGTTCTGCAGCGCCTCTTCGCCGTAGCGCAACCAGATCCAGTTGACCTTGAGGAACTCGGCCAGCTTGCGCAGGTTGTCGTAGTCGATCTCGCCGCCCCGGGTCCATTTGTGCACGGCCGTGCGCGAGATCCCCAAGGCCGTGCCGACGGCTTGCAGGGTCAGCTTGTGATGCTCGAGCAGTTCCTTGAGGCGAAAGGCGAAACTGTTTTCGGTCATGGGGCAGGGTGTCCTGATCGGGGCCAAGAGCCTGCCAGTATACATAACCCGTTAACTTTGGGTTGACGATCAATGTCATCGCGGTCAACCCCTGTAGGAGCGGGCTTGCCCCGCGATTGCATGCAGTCAGCCACATCGCATCGCGGGGCAAGCCCGCTCCCACAAGCTACAGGTCCAGCACCAGGCGCGCCGAACGCGCCCGCGATACACAGAGCATCATGCTCTGCTGCGCGGCTTTCTCGTCATCGCTCAGGTACTGGTCGAAGTGCTCGGCCTCGCCTTCGAGAATCGCCGTCTCGCAGGTGCCGCACACGCCTTCGCGGCACAGGCATTCGACCTTGGCGGCCTTGGACTTCTCGATGGCCTGGAGGATGGTCATGCCTTCTTCCACCTGCAGCTCGGTGCCGGAGCGCGCCAGGACCACGGTGAACGCAGCGCCGGTCACCGGGGCGGCGGCGAACTGTTCCCAGTGCACGCGCTGCTCGGCGATACCGGCCTGGGCGGCGGTGGCGATCACCGCGTCGATCAGCGGCTTGGGACCGCAGACATACAGGTGGGCATCGTCAGCCAGGCCGGCGCAGAGGGCGGCCAGGTCGAGCTTGCGGTCGAGGCTGTCGATGTAGAAACGGGTGTTGCCGGCATGCGGGCCGCTTTCCAGTTGATCCTGGAACGCACCGTGCTCCGGGGCGCGGAAGGCATAGTGCAGCTCGTAGTCGGCGCTGCCGCCTTCAAGCTCGTGCAGCTGGGCCATGAACGGGGTGATGCCGATGCCGCCGGCGATCAGCACATGGCGACCGGCGCTGGGGTCCAGGGCGAACAGGTTGTTCGGCGTCGAGATGGTCAGTTGCGTGCCCACGTCCACTTGCTGGTGCATGAACGCCGAGCCGCCCTTGGACTGCTCTTCCAGGCGCACGCCGATCTGGTAGCTGCGGGTATCACGCGGGTCGCTCATCAGCGAGTAGGCGTTGCTGAACTGGCTGCCGTCGGCGCCCTGCATCTGCACGATGACGTGGCTGCCGCCGGTGAAGGCGGGCATCGCGGCGCCATCTTCGCGGGCCAGGGTAAAGCGCTTGATCAGCGGCGTGGCCTGTTGCACGTCGGTGACGCGGACGTTGAACATTTCATATTTGTTGGCCATGTTTCACCTCGACTGCAAGGGCGCGCGGCAGGCCCTGCCGCGTCCCGGAACCTGGCGCTCGATCAGACGGCGAGGCACAGGTATTTGATTTCCAGATAATCCTCGATGCCGTACTTGGAGCCTTCACGGCCCAGGCCCGATTGCTTGATGCCACCGAACGGCGCGACCTCGTTGGAGATCAGCCCGGTGTTGATGCCGACCATGCCGTACTCCAGCTGCTCGGCGACCTTGAACACCCGGGCGATATCGCGGCTGTAGAAGTAGGCCGCCAGGCCGTACTGGGTGGCGTTGGCCAGGGCGATGACTTCTTCGTCGCGGCTGAAGCGCACCAGCGCCGCCACCGGGCCGAAGATTTCTTCGTCCAGCAGGTCCATGCCCGGGCCGACATTGGCCAGCACGGTCGGCTCGAAGAAGTTGCCGCCCAGGGCGTGGGCCTGGCCGCCCAGCACCAGTTCGGCGCCTTTGCCCACGGCGTCGTCGATCAGGCTGCGGACCTTGGCCACCGCCTTGTCGGTGATCAGCGGGCCGATCTGCGTGCCTTGTTCGCTGCCGTGACCGACGCCAAGCTCGCGCACGCGCTCGACGAAGCGTTCGCTGAACTGCGCGTAGACGCTGTCATGGATGTAGAAGCGGTTGACGCACACGCAGGTCTGGCCGGCGTTGCGGTACTTGGCGATCAGCGCGCCTTCCACGGCGGCATCGATGTCGGCATCGGCGAAGACAATGAACGGCGCGTTGCCGCCCAGTTCCAGGCTGACCTTCTTGATGGTGCTGGCGCACTGGCCCATGAGCAGGCGGCCCACCGGGGTGGAGCCGGTGAAGCTCAACTTGCGCACCGACGGGTGGCTGGTGAAGACCGCGCCGATGGCCGGCGCATCGCCGGTGACCACGCTGAACACGCCGGCCGGTACGCCGGCACGTTCGGCAAGCTCAGCCAGGGCCAGGGCGCAGAAGGGGGTTTCGTTGGCCGGCTTGACCACCATGGTGCAGCCTGCGGCCAACGCCGGGGCGACCTTGCGGGTGATCATCGCCGCCGGGAAGTTCCACGGGGTGATCGCGGTGCACACGCCGATGCCTTGCTTGATCACCAGCAGGCGCTTGTCGTTGGCCGGGCTTGGGATCACATCGCCGTAGACGCGCTTGCCTTCCTCGGCGAACCACTCGACGAAGGAGGCGGCATAGCGGATTTCGCCCAGGGCTTCGTGCAGCGGCTTGCCCTGTTCGAAGGTCATCAGGCGGGCCAGGTCCTGCTCGTGTTCGAGCAGCAGTTCGAACCAGCGGCGCAGGACTTGCGCGCGGTCCTTGGCGGTACGCCCGCGCCAGTCGGCCAGGGCCGCTTCGGCGGCTTCGATGGCGCGCTCGGCTTCGGCGCCGCCCATCAAGGGCACATGGCCCAGCAGCGTGCCGTTGGCCGGGTCGCTCACCGCCAGGCTGCGACCGTCGTCGGCATCGCACCAGCGCCCATCGATGTAGGCTTGCTGGCGCAGCAGGGTGTTGTCATTGAGTTGCATGCAAGGCACTCCGAAGACCGCCGCAGGCATGAGGGCCTGCGGCGGGGGTTATCAGTCGAGGTGGGCGACGGCGATCAGGTTGTGGAAGTGGGCGATGCCATGCTCGCTCATGCCGCTGCGCTGACGGTCGGCCATGATCCGGCCCTGGCCGCGGTAGCCGCGGGACTTGAGGCCCTTCTGCACGCTTTCGACCAGGCGCAGGTCTTCCGGGCGGAACACTTCGCGGTACCAGTCGATGAGCTTTTGCTGCTCCTCGGTGATGTCCTTGTTGAGGAAGTAGATGTCGTAGTGCTGCAGGGTGGTTTCGGCATCGACCGGGAACTCGTAGATCACGGTCATGAAGTTCGCTCCTGGCGGCACGTTGAACATGGTGCACGGCCAGGCCCAGAAACCGGCGAAGGAGGGGTCCTTGACGCTTTCATCGAACTTGAACGACTGCTCCGACGGCTTGGCCAGACCGTATTGCAGGGTCCAGTTGCCGTGGGTGCTGTGGCTGTACTGGCCGACGTCCACCGAGTCGGAGAAGCCCGGGTGGGCCGGCGCGCAGTGGTAGCACTCCAGGTAGTTGTCAACGATCGACTTCCAGTTGGCCGGGGTGTCGCTGACAAAGCGCGCGGCCAGGTGCAGGTCGTCGATCACCGCGCAGGCTTCGCGCATGCGTTTTTGCAGGCCTGGCAGCTGGTCTTCGACGGAGCCGGCATCCATGTCCATGTTGATGAAGATGAAGCCTGCGTACTCTTCGACGCGCAGTTGCACCAGCGAGGAGTTTTCCTTGTCGAAGTTCACCACGTTGTCGCAGTTACGGGCGTGGGCCAGGTCGCCGTCGAGCTTGAAGGTCCAGGCGTGGTACGGGCAAGTGATGACGTTCTTGGCCTTGCCGCTGCCTTCGAGCAGCTGGTGGCCACGGTGTGGGCAGACGTTGTAGAAGGCGCGCAGCACGCTGTCGCGGCCACGCACGACGATGATGCTTTCGCCGATCACTTCGCGGGTGATGTAGGCGTTGTTCTCGGCCACTTCGCTGCGGTGACCGACACAGATCCAGCTGCGGGCGAAGATGGCTTCCTTCTCGTGCTCGAACACCGCGGCCTGGGTGTAGAAGCTGGCCGGGATGGTGAACGCCTCGTCGGCGTTGGCGCAGAAGTCGGCGGGCAGGCGTTTGAAGTCATTCATGATCGGTTCTCTCACAAGCTCGGTTTTATTTATTGGTTAACGCGTATCTATCAGTTAACAAATCAGGCAAAAAAATTTGGCGCGTTCTCTGTAGGAGCGGCCTTGTGCCGCGATGAGGCCAGCAAGGTGGGCCTCATCGCGGGGCAAGCCCGCTCCTACCGTCTCATCAGTGCACGGCGGCGGCGCTGCGTGGTATCTGGTGTTGCGGTTCTTCACCGGCCAGGCGTGCCGCTTCTTCCTCGATTTTGTAGGCCGGCACCTGGCCGTAGTCCTGCACCATCCATTTGAAGAAGCCGTAGATCTTCACCAGCAGGATCACCATGAACGGGATGGCGGTCAGCACCACGGCGGTTTTCATGGTCGACAGCGAAGCCTTGGCGAACAGCATGGCCAGCGGCACCAGGGTCAGCACCACGCACCAGAACAGGCGGTGGGTCGGCGTCGGGTCGTCGCCTTCACTCAGGTTGCGGGTGCTGGTGGCGGCAACGGCATAGGCCGCGGCGTCCATGTGCGAGGCGCAGAAGATCGCCATGATGAACAGGTAGACGCCCAGGAACACCTGACCCCACGGCAGGGCCAGCAGCAGGTGGGTCACCGCCGATTCGCCGCCTTGCTCGCTGAGCATCTTCGGCACGTCCACGGCGCCGGTGATGAACTGGTGCATGCTGTAGCTTTCCAGGGCGCCGAAGAAGAACCAGCAACCGAAGCTGCCGCCCATCAGCAGGGCGAACACCACTTCCTTGATCTGCCGGCCGCGCGACACGCGGGTCACGAACATGGCCACGCCCGGGGCGTAGGACACCCACCACAGCCAGTAGAACACCGTCCAGTTGCGGGTGAAGGCACCGTCGCCGGCCGGGTCGGTGAACAGGCTCATGTGCACGTAGTTCTGGATCATCAGGCCAATGGAGTTGGCGGTGTTGTTGATGGTGAACTGGGTCGGGCCGACCAGCAGTACCACCGCGGCAAACACCAGGGCGCCGATGCAGACCATCTTGCTCAGGCGCTGCAGGCCGCCATCGATGCCGATGTAGGAGCTGAGCGAGAACATGATCGCCACCGCGCCGATCACCATCAGTTGCACGGTGAAGGTGTCAGGGGTGCCGGTGAGGTCATGCAGGCCGCGGGTCAGGGTCGAGGCGGTGAGGGCCAGGGAAACGGTCAGGGCGCCCATCATGGTCAGCAGGAAGATCAGGTCGACCGTACGGCCGACCGGGCCGGTGGCCTTGAAGCCGGTGACGGCCTCGACGATCGAGGCCAGGTTCAGGCCGCTCTTCTTGCGCACATGGAAGTGGTAGGCCATGGCCAGCGAGGCCAGGGCATAGATCGACCAGGCGCTGATGCCCCAGTGGAAGAACGAGTAGCCGACGCTGTACTCGAGCGCCTTGGGGGTGGCGGCGGCGATGTTCAGGCCCGGGGTCTGGTAGTAGTAGGCCCATTCCATCACGCCCCAGTAGAGGGTCGAGGAACCCATGCCGGCGCAGATGAACATGAACACCCAGGTGGCGGTGGCGTATTCGGGTTTGCCACTGCCCAGGCGGATGTTGCCGTATTTGCTGAACGCCAGGTACAGCACGGCCAGGGAGCTGCCGAACACCAGGACCTGGACACTGGTGCCGAAGGTGCGGGTGGACAGTTCGAACAACTGGTTGGCGGCGTTTTCGGCCTGGGCCGGGAACACTGCAAGGCCGATCACGGTGAGCAGCACGGCTATCAGGCTCACGGTGATCAAAAACACATCAATCTTTTTATTCTTGTGCGACATCATCGTCTCCTGGACGTTGGCGTACTTATCTATACCCGGCAGGCAAACCGGGGTGTTGCGGTACCGCTCCTTCCTTGGTTGTTAACTTATGGTTAACGTGAATCTTTGGGTTAACAGATTTTGCATACAATCCAACCCGCTCGCAAGAGGGACGGGGCCGATTTGTCAGACAATTCTGATAATCGGCCCCGTGCTATCAACCTTCGATCAGTGCGGTGATCGCCTGGCCCACCTGCTGGGTGGACTGCTGGCCGCCCATGTCGCGGGTGGTTTGCCCTGCGGCGATGACTTGCTCGATGGCCTTGAGGATGTCGTCGTGGGCGGCGCGGTAGCGTGGGTCGGCGCCGTCGTTGCCGAGGAACTCGAGCATCAGCGCGCCGGACCAGATCATCGCGATCGGGTTGGCGATGTTCTTGCCGTAGATGTCCGGGGCCGAACCGTGGACCGGTTCGAACAGCGACGGGAACTTGCGCTCCGGGTTGAGGTTGGCCGACGGCGCGATGCCGATGGTGCCGGCGCAAGCAGGGCCCAGGTCGGAGAGGATGTCGCCGAACAGGTTGGAAGCCACTACCACGTCGAAGCGCTCCGGCTGCAGCACGAAGCGGGCGCAGAGGATATCAATGTGCTGCTTGTCCCAGCTGATTTCCGGATAATTGGCCGCCATGGCGGCGGTGCGCTCGTCCCAGTAGGGCATGCTCACGGCCATGCCGTTGGACTTGGTCGCCGAGGTGACGTGCTTGCGCTCGCGGGTCTGGGCCACGTCGAAGGCGTACTTGAGGATGCGGTCGACACCACGGCGGGTGAACACCGATTCCTGCAGGACGAACTCGTTGTCGGTGCCTTCGAACATGCGACCGCCCAGGGACGAGTACTCGCCCTCGGTGTTCTCGCGGATCACCACGAAGTCGATGTCACCAGGCTGCTTGTTCGCCAGCGGGCAGGGTACGCCGGGGAACAGGCGCACCGGACGGATGTTCACGTACTGGTCGAAGTCGCGGCGGAACTTGAGCAGCGAGCCCCACAGGGAAATGTGGTCCGGGACCTTGTCCGGCCAGCCGACCGCGCCGAAGTACAGGGCGTCGAAGTCCTTGAGCTGCTCGAACCAGTCGTCGGGCATCATCTTGCCGTGGGCCAGGTAGTAGTCGCAGCTGGCCCACTCGAAGTATTCGATGTTGATGTCCAGGCCATGCTTGCGGGCGGCGGCCTCGACCACGCGGATACCTTCGGGAAGCACTTCGTTGCCGATGCCGTCACCGGGGATGGCGGCGATTCTGAAAGTCTTGCTCATGGGGGCGCACTCGTTGTCTAGGGAACAGGTGCGGACCATGCTATAAGGGCTTGATTCAGAGATAATCTCGCCATTCATAGATTCTTAGTGCACGAACCGTGAATAATCTACCGAGCCTCGACGACCTCAATATCTTTATCCAGGTGGCCAAGCGCGCCAGCTTTGCCGCCGTGGCCGACGAGCTGGGCATGTCGGCGGCCTTTATCAGCAAGCGCATCCGCGTACTGGAAGACACCCTCGAGGTGCGCCTGCTACACCGCACCACCCGGCGGGTGACGGTGAGCGAGGAGGGCGAGCGGGTCTATCAGTGGGCCCAGCAGATCTTCGATGCGGTGCAGCGCATGGGCGACGACATCAGCGCCCAGCACCGCGAGCCGGCCGGCCAGCTGCGCATTGCCAGCAGCCTGGGGCTGGGCCGGCGCTTCGTCGCCCCGGCGCTGTCGGAGCTGGCCGAGCGCTATCCGCGCCTGGACATCCGTCTGGACGTGCATGACCGGCTGGTGGACCTGATCGAGGAAGGCGTCGACCTCGACATCCGCGTCGGCAACGTCATCGCCCCCAACCTGATCGCCAAGCCCCTGGCCCGCAACCGCCGGGTGCTGTGCGCCGCACCGGCCTACCTGGCCCGGCGCGGCACGCCCAAGGTGCTGGCGGACCTGGCCAGCCACGATTGCCTGGTGATCAAGGAACGCGACCACCCCTTCGGCGTGTGGCAGCTGGAAGGGCCGGCGGGGGAGGAAAGCGTGCGGGTCACCGGCAGCCTGTCGAGCAACCACGGCGAAGTGGCGCACCAGTGGTGCCTGGACGGGCGGGGGATCTTGCTGCGTTCCTGGTGGGATGTGCACGACAGCCTGGCCGATGGGCGTCTGGTCCAGGTGCTGGGCGACTATCACCAGCCGGCGGATATCTGGGCGGTGTATACCTCGCCACTGGCCAGCTCGGCCAAGGTACGGGTGGCGGTGGAGTTTTTCCGCCAGTATTTTGCCGAGCGGTACAGCCTGCCGGAATTGGGGTGATGTTCTGGGCCTGATCGCGGGGCAAGCCCGCTCCCACAGGGTTTGTGTGATCCCTGTGGGAGCGGGCTTGCCCCGCGATTGCGCAGTCATTCAGAAACTGTAATCCAGCGTCGCAAAATACGACCGTGGCTGGCCCATGATCCACTGCTCGCCACTGTGCGCCGTCGCTGCATAACGACGGTCCAGCAGGTTGTTCAGCTGCAGTCCCAACCGCACATCCGGCAGCACCTGCCAGCCCAGGTTGGCATCGACCACGGTAAAGCCCGGCACCGTCTGGCTATTGGCGGTGTCGGCATAGCGCTTATCGACGTACCGCAGCCCCATGCCGGCCTCCACGCCGTGGCCCAGGCCCTTGTTCACCCACAGGTTGGCGGTGCGCCGTGGCACATTGCTCGGCCGGTTGCCGGCCCGGGAGACCGACTCACCGTCCACGGTCTGCTCGAAGTCGTCGTATCGGGCGCGTACCACCGAGGCGTTGGCCGAGACCTGCCACTGGTTGGCCAGGACCAGCTCCAGGGTCGCCTCCAGGCCGTCGGAGGTCTGTTGCCCGGCCTGTTCCTTCTGGTGGGTGATCGGGTTGTCGACCAACAGCTTCTTTTTGACGATGTGATAGGCCGCCAGGGTCCATTCGCCACGGCCGTCCCAGAACAGCTGCTTGAGGCCGAACTCGGTCTGCTTCGCTTCGGTGAGGTCGAATTGCTGCTGGGCGGGGCTCAGGGTGATCAGGTCGCTGACACCGTCCTCGCTGGTGGAATACTGGCCATACAACGACAGCTCGTCGGTCAGCGCGAACACCAGCCCGGCGCGCCAGTTGCCACCGCCCAGGCTTCGGTCGCTGCGGCTGTCGTCGATCAGGTTGGTGCGATCGATGTGGTTCTGGTCGCGGCGAATGCCGGTCACCAGCGACCAGCGTGCTGACAGCTGGGTGCGGTTCTCGGCGAACAGGGCGAAGGTGCGGGTGGTGCTGTGGCTTTGCGGGCGGGTCGGGTCCTGGCTGTGGAAGTCGCCAGGCGCCGGGTTCCACGGGTCGACGAAGTCACCGCCGATGTCGGTGTAGGGTGAGTTGCTGTCGATGCCGAAACGGATGCGGTTGTACTCGGCGCCCACCACGGTCTTGCTGGCAAGGCCGAACAGTGAGTGGTCGAAGGTGAAGCTCTGGCGGTCGCCGATCTGTTCCTGGTCGTGCTTGATTTCCAGGTAGCTGCCGCGCTGGAGCAGGCCCTGGTCTGGGCTCCAGGTGTAGTCCTCGGCATTGCGCCAGTGACGGCGGCTCTTGATGTAGTAGAGCTGGTTGCTGGCGCTGAGCGAATCGCTCAGGGTCCAGTCGCTGTTCAGCCGCGTCCATTCGTCATGGTAGCGCTGCACGTCGTTGCGCACGTTGTAGTTCTTCTTGCGCAGGCTGTCGCGGTAGTGGCCGTCGATCAAGGGCGTGCCGAAGTAGTTCATCGGCTCGGCATCACCGCGCTCGTGGGCCAGGGTGAAACTCAGGTCGTCGCTGGCATCGAAGCGCAGGGCGGCGCTCATGGCCAGGTTCTGCGACTCGCCATGGTCGACCCAGCCATTGGATTGCTGGCGGTCGAGGGTCAGCCGGTAGCTCAGCCGCTCGCCCAGCGAACCGCCGCTGTCCAGGCCCAGTTGCTGGCGGTCATCACTGCCGTAGCCCAGGCGCAGGTGGTTGCTGATCTCGCCGGCGAAGGGCTTTTTCGGGATCACGTTGACCACCGCACCGGTAGCGCCTTCACCGTAGAGCACCGAGGCAGGCCCGCGGATGATGTCGATGCGCTCGACCATCCATGGGGCCACCGGGAAGGTCTGGGTACCGGCGCCGGTGTACAAGCGCGAGCCATCGAACAGGGTCATCACCGCATCGTGCCCGGTAAAGCCCCGTGCCGACAGGGCGGTGTTGCCGTTGCCCGGGGTGGCGATCGAGGTGATGCCCGGCGAGCGGCTGACGGCATCCTGCACGCTGCGGTTGTTGCGCCCATCGATGACCTCGGCGCTGAGGCTGCTGGTGCTGGCCGGGGTGTCCAGGGCGCTGAGGTTCAGGCGCGAGCCGGCCGGCAGGGGCGTGGCCAGGCTGATCGGCGCGGTGTCGCTGCTGCTGGTGATGGCCGTCGAGGGCAGGGCCAGGGGAACAGGCTCGCGGTCTTCGGCGAAGGTCGGCAGGGAGAATGCCAGGCAGGGCGCCAGGGCATTGGCCGCCAGGGTGTGAAGCTTGGAAGTACGGGACATGTCGTTCCAAATCGAACAGGAAGAAATGAATCCCGGAGGGAACAACGCATGGAGGAATCGCGCGCGCAGGCGCACGCAAACCGGCCTGCGCCCGCCCACCGCGGGGTTGCCAAACGAAGCTTCAGGCCGGTCTCCGGGCTTGCGAGGGTCGTGAAGGCCTTCACCTTCCCATGCCGTGGCACAGTGGTGTTTCGAAGGCTTCGCTCGCTTACCGTTGCGGGGGCAGCGCCGGACTGATCACTTCATGTGACGCACCGGCTTCCCGTTTCACCCTGCGCGCGGCGGCGCAGGACACCTGAAACTGGCGCGCATCTGACCATCGAATGTCTTTGCAGTCAACGACTTGGCCGTGTGTTGCGGTGTAAGCCGGGGCTCAGAAAAGTGCCTGGGTCAGCACCTGCGGGCCTTCGCCGATCTGGTCCGGGATGATCTGTTGTACGCCATCGAGTTCGCGCAGCACCGCAAGCACCTTGGGACAATGCTCGGGCGTACAGAGCACATGGGCATTGGGGCCTGCATCGAAGGTCGTGCAGACATCCAGGCCGTTGCGCCGAAGTTGCTGCACCCGGTACAACACCGAGAGGGTTGCCGGCTGCCAATAGAACAGCGGCGGCACGGACGACATGGCGATCAAGTGAAGCTCGATGGCCTCGCACTCGACGATATCGGCAAAGCGGGAAAAATCACGGGTCAGGATGGCGTGCTGTAGATGCCTCAGGCGTTCCACCAACAGTTGTTGGCGGCGCTGGTAGAACGGGCTGCTCTGGGCGCGCAAATGACCGATCCGCGAGCTGGTTGTTTTCGCTGAACCGTCGACCACCACGATGATGTCGTGCAGCGGCCAATGGGCGGCGGTTGCCAGTTGCCGGGCCGGGCTTTGCGGGTCGTCGGCATCACCGGGCCATGTGACGAAACCGCCCAGTAGCGATCGGGCTGCGGAGCCCGAACCGGAAAGGCGCGCCAGGCCGCTGAGCTGGTCGGGTGACGACAGCTGGCCGAACAGCGCGGCAAACGCCAGCGCCAGGGCAGAGTACCCCGAGGCGGAAGAGGCGATACCCGCGCTGGTTGGAAAGGTATTGGTGGTGGCGATGCGCAGCGGCTGCCGGAAGTCGCTGCACTGGCGAAGTCGTCGCACATGCTGTTCGATGCCCAGGCGCATGATCGGGTCTGCGGCTTCGAGCGTGCCGTCTTCAGCACGCCAGTAGATTTCGTCAGGGCTCGAATCGTCCAGTGTTTCCAGGGTATAGAGGCTGACGCAGCGGCTCAGGGTCATCGACAGCGACCTGTTGGCAGGCAATGTGCGCTTGGCGTCGCTCATGCCCCAATACTTGATCAAGGCAATGTTGCTGGGCGATGAGACACTGATCTTGTTCATGGTCGTTGTACCCACAGGCCTTCGACCGCAAGGGGCGCCTCGATTGCGTCCAGGCCCTGGAGCAAGGGGGCGGCAGTGACGGGGGGGAGCACCAGCAGCAGACCAGCGCTGGATCCGGAGAGCGCACCGGCACCGGAAACCTTTGCCGCACCACCCGATTTTTCGATTTCCCGGATCAACGCCTGAACGGGGCCAGGCACGACACCCAGCGCTTCAAGGGCACGTTCATAGTCACGGATCAGCGCATACAAGCGGGCGCGATCGCAATGCGGGGATCGCAGCAGTGCGATGAATGCTTGGGTGGTCTGGCGCATCGATTGCAGCAGGGGGCTGTGCGCGTCTTGCAGGGTGTTGCGTACGGCAGTCACCACGGCTCCGGTACTTTCATTGGCGGTACCGGTGTTGTACAGGCGCAGCTCGTTCAACACGGCACCGGCATCGCGAAGGGGGCAGAGCTGCAGGTCATCACCCGCAGCGGGCATGAAGCTCGCGACACCGCCCTGGACAATGGTTCGATGATCGACGCCGGAGGGCAGGCCATGCTGGCGTTGCTCGATCTGGCGAGCCAGATGCTGCACCTGCGCAACTTCAGCCCTGCGCGTGAAGTGGCTGATGATCGCGGCCGGTATGCACACTGCCAGGGCGGCCGAGCTGCCCATGCCCGCGCCGATGGGAATCTGCGAGTGCACGCTGATCTTCAGACCCTGGTTGAACCCGTGCCCCAGGTGCAGCAGGGTTTCACCGACGGCGCATTTGGCCAGGTGGTCGCCCGCCTGGCCTCTCAAGGCGCGAAACCTGTGCGCATCAGGGTGGCACCGATAGGCTTGCCAGGCCTGGCGTGCCTGCAGGGCGTAATCGAGCACCGCTTGGCGTGAATAACACCGATGCATGCCCAGGTCCGGCAAGCACAGCTCGATCAACTGCGACGATTTCGGTAGCACCTGGACCTTGCAGTAAAGGCCGAGTGTGGCAACGACAGCGGGGCTGTGATGGGCCACGGCGTGCTCGCCCATCAGGATGATCTTCCCGGGAGCTACCGCGCTAATGCTGCCCTCGCTCATCGGGCTCAGCGCCCCAGGCGCTGGTGCGCCTGGGCCAGGTGGTGGGCGGCCTGGGCCGAGAGGATCGACAGTTCACCGGCCAGCACCAGGGCGCCAAGGATTTCAGCCAGGCGCAGGGTGTCGGCGCCGGGAGGGCGGGCCCCCGGACTGATCCCCATCAGCGCCAGCGCCTCGCGCTGCGTGGACAGCCCGGTGCCGCCGCCGACCGTGGCCAGCGGCACATCGGGCAGCGAGACGGAAATGTACACGGCGCCCTGGTCACGGGGCTCGATACAGGTGATGCCCATGCCACCCTCGGCGGTGTGGGCCAGGTCCTGGCCGGTGGCCAGGAAGAAGGCGGCCAGGATATTGGCGTGATGAGCGTTGCAGCCATACGCCCCGGCCATGATCGAACCCAGCAGGGTTTTTCGGTATTGTACCTCGCACAGGGCATCGGCCTGGGTCTTGAGGGTGCTGCGCAGTATGTCCGCGCTTAGACAGGCCTCGGCAAAAATTCGTTTGCCGCGGCCACTGATGAAATTGATGGCAGCAGGCTTTTTATCGACGCAGTAGTTGCCCGAGATGCTGACGCAGGCCACGTCGGTGCCAGGCACGATGACCTGGGTCACCGCCCGGTCGCAGGCCAGTGTCGCCATGTTCATGCCCATGGCATCGCCGCTGCTGAATCTGAAGCGCAGGTAAATGGTGGTGCCGACGACCGCCGGGGTGATGTCCAGCAGCACCAGGAAACGGCTATCGGCTTCGCAACTGCGCTTGATGTCCGGGTAGTGCTCGCTGATCCAGGCCAAAAAGGCCTGGGTCTGCACGATCCCCTCGGTGCGAAATACCGGTGCCCGGGTGATGCCGACCTCTTCGACCCGGACGATGGCGCCGGCGGCTTCGCGCAAGGCGCTGCAGCCCCGGGCGACGCTGGCGATCAGCGCGCCTTCGGTGGTTGCCAGCGGCGCGTAGACAGTTTCCCCGGCTTCGACCTGTTGGCCGTTGACGACAACAGGACCGACCACGCCGACAGGTACCTGGACGGCACCGATGAAGTTCTCGCATTTGGCGTTGTGCGGGTCGAAGGTGTAATCACCTGTGGCGCGCAGCGAGGCCTTGGTCAGCTGTTGCAAGGCCTCGCGGCGAATGTGGGCGACGTCGGCAAGCGGCAACTCCCCGGGCAACTGATGCAAGTGCAGTTCACCCTTGACCAGCGCCTTGACCAGTCCCTTTTTATCGGTTGCCGACGGTGCTTTCACCTCAATCGTCTCCATCGCTTGCAGGCATTGGATCTACGACGATGTTGGTGCAATTGGGCCAGACGCGATACTGGCAAAAATGCCAGGGGGTGACTGCACATCACCCACCAACCCACCCTGTGGGAGCGGGCTCGCCCCGCGATTGCGCTCGAAAAATCTCAACGCCCGCGCTTGCGCGACACCACCGCCTCGATGTTCTTGCGCCCGATCAGTTTGGGCTGCTGCGGCTCGGCAGGTTCGGCCAGCCACTTGTACATCACCAGGCAATCCACCAGCCCCAGGCGTGCATGACGATAGGCGCGCGGCAGGCGGCCGACGGTCTCGAAGCCGAGCTTGTGCCACAGGGTCACCGCCACTTCATTGCTCGCCACTACCGAGTTGAACTGCATGGCCAGAAAACCCTGTTCCCGCGCAAGGCGCTGGGAGTGCTCGCACATCAGGCGCGCCACGCCGCGGCCACGGGCGGCCTCGCTGACCATGTAGCCACAGTTGCACACATGGCTGCCGGGGCCGGCGGCATTGGCCTTGAGGTAGTAGGAGCCGAGCAGCACGCCGTCCTCTTCGGCCACCAGTGTGTGCAGCGGCGCCTCCAGCCACAGCTGACGTGCCTGCTCCTGGCTCAGGGCCGGATCGAAGGCATAGGTTTCGCGGGCACTGACAACGGCCTGGAAGGTGGGCCAGAAGTGCTCGAAGTCGGCGGCGGTCATGGGGCGGATGTGGATCATGGAAAGTCCTGGAAAGCGGTTCGGCCACTAGCTTATGCGAAAACGCAAAGCGGCGGGTGGCGCACTACGCTTTGAGCAGGAACGGAGGGCACGGTCATGAGGCGCGCTGCACTGTTGTTGGTTCTGATGCTGGCGGGGTGTGCGAAGGATCCGGTCGGCCTGGACCTGTGGGACATGCCCAAGCCGCCGCCGACACCGAGCTTGCAATGGCTGGGGGTGGGCGGCTTTCTGCTGCACTGGAAGGGCGAGGGCCTGTTGTTCGCGCCATCGTTCACCAACCCTGCGATGCCGCCGCTGCGGGTGGTGGCCGATCATGACAAGATCGACCGGCTGATGCCGCCGGCAGAGGACGTGACCATGGTGCTGATCGGTCATGGGCATTACGACCACCTGCTCGATGTGCCGTGGGTCATGCAGAAGCACGCGCCCAAGGCCAAGGCGTACGGCTCGCGGACCGTGGGCCACATTTTGCGCGCCGAATTGCCGGCCAGCCGGATCGTCAACGCCGAGGCCAGCATGGCCAGGATCAGCACCCCCGGTCAGCCGGGTAACTGGCTGTATTCCGCTGGCGGGCACCTGCGTGCCATGGCCCTCCAGAGCCTTCATTCACCGCATCTGGATCATGTCGTGCTGTTCGATGGCGAGGTCGGGCACGACCTCAAGCGCCTGCCCACGGCCGTGTGGAACTGGAAGACCGGACAGTCCCTGGCCTGGCTGGTCGACCTGCTCGACGATCAGGGGCGTGTGGTGTATCGCATTCACTACCAGGACTCGGCGAGTCGTCCACCCTACGGTTTTCCACCGGTGCTCGACGATAACAAGCGTATCGATGTGGAGATTCTGTGCGTGGGTAACTGGGACAAGGTCGACGACTATCCTGGCGCGTTGCTGCGTCTGAACAAGCCGCGAATGGTGGTGCTGGGGCATTGGGAAGATTTCTTCGGCAACGACATCAGCAAGCCGCAGGTGATCCGCCTGCTCGATGCCCAGGGCATGGTCGACATCACCAAGGCCAACCTGGCGGCCGATGCGGTGATGCGCATGCCCAGGCCGCTGGCCTATATCCCGTTGCCGGCACCCCAGGGAGAGTGATGCCGGCAGCGGGTGTTCAGCGCTTAGCCGCCGACCTTGCCCACGGCATCCATGGCCCGTGCCGAGTACACCAGCGCCGCCCCGGCATTCATGGCCACGGCCACGCCCAGGGCTTCGGCGATTTCCTCGCGGCTGGCGCCGTGCTTGACCGCTTCGGCCGAGTGCACGGCGATGCAGCCGTCGCAGCGGGTGGTGACCGCCACGGCCAGGGAGATCAGCTCGCGGGTCTTGGCGTCCAGGTGGTTGGTCTTGGCCCCGGCGCCGCTGGCGGTCATGTAGCCGTTGACCGTGTCGGGGGACAGGTTCTTGAGGTCGCCGATGCCGGCCATCAACTGCTTACGGTAGGCGTCCCAGTCCATCATGCTCATCGTCTTCACCTCTTGTGTGGTTGGCAACTAGAACAGTGAAGCTAGTTTTTTTGCCGCCGGGGCGCCGTTGGTCGATGGGTGGGGAAGGCTAGTACTTTGGAAGGGGGCGCCGCCCCCTGTGGGAGCGGGCTTGCCCCGCGATTGCGTTTGATCAGGATAATCGCAATCGCGGGGCAAGCCCGCTCCTACAGGGGTTACAACCATCGCGCCATAGGCTCAGATGTAGATGAACAGCAGCACCAACGCCGCCACCACCGCCCATTTCTCCAGGTAGTACAGGGTACGGTTACGTTTCTTCAGGGCCTTGCCGTGTTCGCGGATCTTGTAGACACGGGTGAACAGGCGGTTGATGCCGCCGGTCTTGTCCCCGGCATCGTTCGGCGCGGCCGCCGCGGCCATGACCTTGCGGCTGAACCAGCGGTTGAACGCGGTGGCCCAGCGGTACTTGAGCGGACGCTCGACGTCGCAGAACAGGATGATGCGGTTGTGTTCGGTCTGGTTGCTGGCGTAGTGGATGTAGGTCTCGTCGAAGATCACCCCTTCACCGTCGCGCCAGGCGTAGTTCTCGCCATCCACGCAGATGTAGCAGGCGTCGTCGTTCGGCGTGTCCAGGCCCAGATGATAGCGGTAGGAGCCGGCGTAAGGGTCGCGATGGCGAACCAGCTTGGAGCCCGGCGGCAGGGTGGCGAACATGGCCGCCTTGACCGTGCCGATGCCCTGCAGCAGTTCGGTGGTGCGCGGGCAGAGCTTCATCGCCGAAGGGTGGCTCTCGCCGTACCACTTGAGGTAGAAGCGCTTCCAGCCGCTCTTGAAAAAGGAGTTGAAGCCGACGTCGTCGTATTTCTCTGAACGCTTGATCTCGCCGACGTTCAGCAATTGCTGGGCTTCGGCGCGGATTTCCTGCCAGTTGTCCTGCAGCGGCTTGAGCTCGGGGAAGGACTCGACCGGCAGGTACGGCCTGGCGGGCAGTTTGGAGAACAGGTAGAGGAAGACGTTTACCGGGGCCAGGAAGCTGGAGTGGTCACCCAGTTGGCGGGAGATTTTGTGCCTGACCTTGCCACGTAAATGGACGTAGGCAATCGAGCAGGCAAACAGCAGAACTAGGAAGATTTTCATGGGCGAATACTTGTCTATGTGGCGTTGCGCCATGGCATAAGCAAGTCAGCATAAACAATCATGAGTGGGGTTTGAACAAAATGTTACCGGTTCGGGCCCCGACATTAGTCCCACACGCAAAGGTTTGCGCTCAGGCGTGCAGGAGCGGGCTTGTCCCGCGATTGCGGTTTGACTGTCACAGCGTTTCGCGGGGCAAGCCCGCACCTACCGGGAAGATTTGCCGCCCGGCACATGCAGGTAGGACATCACGCTCTCGGTCAGCTCGGTCGCCAGCTTCACCGCTTCCTTGTTGCGCGCCATGGCCGCCGCCACCAGCCCTTCGATCAACGCCAGCACGGCGATGTTGGAACTGGTCAGCACCGGGTGATCGGCCGGGGCGAACAGCACATGCCGGGCGATCGGCGCCAGGGGCGAGGCGGGCGAGTCGGTGATGGCCAGCACCAAAGCCCCTCGCTCATGGGCAAAGCGCGACAGTTGCAGGGTGTCCTGGGAATAACGCGGCAGGGCGATCGCCAGCAATACATCCTGGTCGGTGATCGCCGCCAGGCGGTAGGCGGCGTTCTCGTTGCCGCCTTCCATGCTGATGGCGTGGGCATCGGCGCAGAACGGCACCAGGGTCGAGGCGGCCAGGCCCGCCATATAGGCGCTGTTGCCAAAGCCCAGCACATACACCTTGCGTGCCGCGATCAGGCTGCTGACAAAAGCCTCGAAGGTTTCGGCCGGGTTGATGCTGGCGGTGGTCGCCAGGTTGCTGCTGGCGCTCTGGATCTGCTCATGCAGGCCGAAGTCGCCATCGGGGCGCAGGGCCAGTTCGTTGCGCAGCTTGTCCACGGGCGAGACCATCTGCTGCAGGGTCGCCACCAGCTCGGCCTTCATGCCGCTGTAGCCGCCCAGGTCCAGGGCCTTGGCCAGGCGGTTGACCGCCGCTGGCGAGGTGGCGGTGGCCTGGGCCATTTCTTCGATGGTCAGGGTCGCGGCCTTGAGCGGGTGACGCAGGATATAGTCGGCCACCTTGCGCAACGAGGGTTGCAGGTCGGCCAGCTGCTCCGACAGTTTGCGCATGACCGGCGAGGCGTAGACGGTGGTGTTCTTCGAATTGCTGGGCATGCGCACAAAGCTCCCTCTCTGGATGTAATGCTGTTCGCTGAAGGGTAGCGGGGCTGGGTAGGTGGGAGCGGGCTTGCCCCGCGATGCAATTTGCCTGATCAAACGCAATCGCGGGGCAAGCCCGCTCCTACCGGCCCAGCCAGGTGTACAGCCTTACCCTCTCTGGATGGGCCCTAGTGTATCCGAAGCCAGCTACTTGAGGCTGCCGGCGAGGAACTGGCGCAAGCGCTCGGACTGCGGCCGGGCCAGCACTTCACGGGGGTGGCCGCGTTCCTCGGCAATGCCCTGGTGGAGGAACAGCAACTGGTTGGACACCTCGCGGGCAAAACCCATCTCGTGGGTCACCACCACCATGGTGCGGCCTTCACTGGCCAGGTCCTGCATGACCTTGAGCACCTCGCCGACCAGCTCCGGGTCGAGCGCCGAGGTGGGCTCGTCGAACAGCATCACCTCCGGCTCCATGGCCAGGGCCCGGGCGATGGCCACCCGTTGCTGCTCGCCGCCGGACATGTGCGCCGGGTACGCGGCGCGGCGATGGCCGACGCCGACCTTGTCCAGGTAGTGCTCGGCCTTGTCGCGGGCTTCCTTGCGGTCCATGCCCAGCACATGCACCGGGGCTTCCATGACGTTGTCCAGGGCGCTCATGTGCGACCACAGGTTGAAATGCTGGAAAACCATGCTGAGGCGCGAGCGCATCCGTTGCAGTTGGCGCGGGTCGGCAGCCCGCAGCCCGCCACGGGGACAGGTGCGCAGTTTCAGTTGCTCGCCATTGACCAGGATCTGCCCGGCATTGGGTTGTTCGAGCAGGTTGATGCAGCGCAGGAAGGTGCTCTTGCCCGAGCCACTGGAGCCGATGATGCTGATTACATCGCCGGCGTTGGCGTGCAGCGAAACGCCCTTGAGCACCTGGTGGTCGCCGTAGCTTTTGTGCAGGTCCTGGATATCGAGTTTGTTCATCAAAGGGTACTCATGGGTGTCAGTCGCTGAGCAAGCGACCCTGGCGAATGGGAGTGCTGCCGGCAACCTTGGCCAGCCACAGGCCGGGCTGGGCGAAGCGCAGGCGCTCGCGGGCATAGAGGATGCCGTCGGTGGTGGCATGGACCACGCTGTGGCGATCGCTGAGCGGGTCGATGACCTCGAACAGCGGATCGCCGACCCGTACCCGGGCCCCCAGGGGTTGCAGGAAGCTGACCACGCCCGGGTGTTCGGCATAGGCGTACTGGGCGCCGGCAAAGGGCGTGGCCGGGCAGCACTGTTCCGGCGCGGCGGGCCAGTCGCCGCTGATCAGGCCCTGGTCGGCGAGGTAGCCGAGAATCTGCTCGGCGCTGGCCTGGCACAGTTCGCGCTCGGTGTCGGCCATGCCGCGCAGCTCGATGGTGGTGGCGATGCAGGCCAGGGGAATCTCGGCCTCGGGGAAGCGTTCGGCCAGCTGCACCCAGGGCACCGCGCAGGCTTCATCGAAGGCATTGCCACCGGCGTCCTCGGCCAGCAGGGCGGCGCCGGCACGCAGACGTGCGGCCAGCGAACGCAGGCGCGGCCAGTTCTGCGGCAGGGCGTAGAGCAGCATGATCGACTCGAAGTCGCAGTGCAGGTCCAGCACCACGTCGGCATCGCAGGCCTGGCGCAGGAGCAGGCGGCGCAAGCCGTCGAGCTCCGACTGGGCGGGCGGTAGTGCGTCGAGGCTGTCGAGCATGGCGCGGCGGATGGTGGCCACATTGGCTTCGCCGTCACTGCCCAGGCGTCCTTCCAAGCGCTCGGCCAGCGCCTCGGCCAACGCCGGGAAATCGCGGTTGAAGTTCTTGCCACTGTTGAACTCGAAACGGCCCTGGTGGGTGGCCTGGAACATCTGGCCGATGCCGATCGGGTTGGATAGCGGCACCAGTTCGATCACGCCGGCCAGGCGCCCCTGGCTTTCCAGCTCGGCCAGGCGCCGGCGCAGTTCAACCGCCACGCGCATGCCCGGCAGTTCGTCGGCGTGCAACGAGGCCTGGATATAGGCCTTGCGCGGGCCATGGCCGAAGCGCAGCACGCTCAGGGTGCGGCGGGTGCCGCAGGCACTCCAGGGCAATACATGGTCAATCTGTTGCATGACAGCTCCTTAGTGCTTGCGCGGGGCCAGGTAGTCCAGCCAGCGACGCTCGGCCAGTTTGAACAGGCGCACCAGCATGAAGGTCAGGACCAGGTAGATCAGTCCTGCGGTAATGAACGCCTCGAAGGGCAGGTAGTAACGGGCATTGAAGGTCTTCGCCGCACCGGTGATGTCCACCAGGGTGACGATCGAGGCCAGGCTGGTGGTCTGCAGCATCATCAGCACTTCGTTGCTGTATTGCGGCAGCGCCCGGCGCAGGGCCGACGGCAGGAGGATGCGCCGGTACAGGGTCAGGCGCGACATGCCCATGGCCCGGGCCGCCTCGATCTCGCCACGGGGCGTCGACCTGAGGCTGCCGGCCAGCAACTCGGCGCTGTAGGCGCTGGTGTTGATGGCAAAGGCCAGGCAGGTGCAGAAGGTCGCGCTGGACAGGTACGGCCACAACAGGCTCTCACGCACCACCGCGAACTGGGCCAGGCCGTAGTAGATCAAAAACAGCTGCACCAGCATCGGCGTGCCGCGGATCACGTAGGTGTACAGCCAGGCCGGGTAGCGCAGCAGGCAGGCGCGCGAAACCCGCATCAGCGCCAGTGGAATCGCCAGTGCCAGGCCGCAGGCCAGGGAAATCAGCAGCACTTTGAGTGTCAGCAGGATGCCACCGAGGTACAGCGGCAGGTTCTGCCAGATCAGGGAGTAGTCGAGCATCATCGCAAGGTTCCTTTCACAGTTCGACGGTTTTGAAACCGACCGAATAGCGTTTTTCCACACTGCGCAGGAGCAGCAGCGACAGGCTGGTCATCAGCAGGTACAGCGCCGCCACGGCGAGGAAAAAGGTGAAGGGCTGATGGGTCGCATCGGCGGCGTTCTTGGCCTTGAACATCATGTCCTGCAGGCCGATCACCGAAATCAGCGCGGTGGATTTGGTCAGTACCAGCCAGTTGTTGGTGAACCCCGGAATCGCCAGGCGCACCATCTGCGGCACACTGATCCGCCAGAACACCTGCAATCCGCTCATGCCATAGGCCGCACCGGCTTCGGCCTGGCCACGAGGAATGGCCAGGAAGGCCCCGCGAAAGGTCTCCGAGAGGTACGCGCCGAAGATGAAACCCATGGTGCAGACACCGGCGATGAAGGGGTTGATATCGATGTACTGCTGGTAACCCAACGCCAGCGCCAGGCGGTTGACCAGGTCCTGGCCGCCGTAGAACACCAGCAGGATCAGCACCAGGTCGGGAATGCCGCGCACCACCGTGGCGTAGACCTCGCCCAGGGTCGCCAGCCATTTCACCGGTGACAGTCGGCAGGCCGCGCCAACCAGCCCCAGGCTGATCGCCAGGAGCATGGCCAGCAGGGCCAGGGTGAGGGTCAGCCAGGCGCCATCGAGAATGCTCGATCCGTAGCCGTGAAGCATGATGAAAGTCCTCGCCCGCCGGGCTTATTGGCCGTAGATATCGAACGGAAAGTACTTGGCCTGCACCTGCTGGTAGGTGCCGTTGGCGCGGATCGCAGCGATGGCGGCGTTGAGCCTGGCGAGGTTGGCGCTGTCGCCCTTGCGCACGGCGATACCGGCGCCGCGGCCGAAGTACTGCGGGTCGTTGATGTCCGGGCCGACCAGGGCGAATCCCTGGCCTGCGGGCGTCTTGATGAAGCTTTCCTCGGTGTTGACGATGTCGGCCAGGGTGGCGTCCAGGCGACCGGAGGCAAGGTCGAGGAAGGCTTCGTTCTGCGAGGCGTAGCGCACCACCTCGACGCCGGCCTCTTGCAGCTGCTCGGTGGCGAAGCGGTCATAGGTGGAGGCGCGCTGCACGCCGAGTTTCTTGCCCTTGAGGTCGACGGCCGGGTCGCTGATCGTGCTGCCGGCCTTCATCGCGAACTTGCCGGGCGTATGGTAGTACTTGTCGCTGAAATCAACCGATTTCAGGCGATCAGCCGTGATCGACATCGATGACAGCACGGCGTCGATCTTGCGCACCTTGAGCGACGGAATCATGCCGTCGAACTCCTGGATCACCCACTCACACTTGACCTGCATCTGCGTGCACAGGGCGTTGCCGATGTCGAAGTCGAAGCCGGCGAGTTCGCCTTGCGGGGTGCGGTAGGAGAAGGGCGGGTAGGCCGCCTCGATGCCGATGCGCAGGCTGGCCTGGTCGGCCTGGGCGAATGCGCTGGCGGCACAGAGGGCCAGGGCGCCGAGAAGTCCGGTCTTGTTCATATTCTTGACTCCGGTGGGTGGGGTGCGCATAGAAATGACATGATTTATTTCAGAAATCAAATCTATGAAAATAAAAATATCAAGCAGGCGACTGACGGCGCCCTGGCCGAGGCGTTAGACTGGGTCAATCGTGGCTAGAGAGGGGCAGGGCATGGAGCAGGGCATTCGTGAAACGGGGGAGCCATTCAAGCGGCTGTTCTTCGCCCTCGACTGCGCGCCGACACAGCGCCGCGCGATCGCCCAATGGCGTCGCGACCTGGGTTCTGACATCGGGCGGCCGGTGCCTTCGGCGAATTTTCACCTGACGCTGATGTTCGTCGGCTCGGTGGATACGGTGCTGTTACCGGCCATCCTCGCCGCCGCTGACGGGGTCAAGGTGCCGGGTGAAGGCGTGACACTGGTGCTCGATCGCCTGGAGGTCTGGCGTTCGGCCAAGGCCCTGGTATTGGCACCGAGCCAGACGCCGCCGGCATTGCGCCAACTGGTCTACGCCTTGCAACAGGCGTTGTTGCCGCTGGGGTTCGTCGAGGCGCGCGACTATCGTCCGCACCTGACGCTGGCCCGCGACTATCGTGGTGCGGTGCCGGAGATGGCCAGCGAGGCGGAATTCGTCCTGAGGGCGCGGCAGTTCACCCTGTTCGAATCGCGCAAGGGCCAGTACTGGCCGCTGGCGCATTGGCCGTTGCTGGAGCAGGCCTGAGTGCCGGCCCCCACAAAGACAGTTGCTCCCACAGGAAAAAGGTTATGGCCTGTAGGAGCGGGGGGGGGCCCCCCGGGCCGGGTAAGTACCCCAAGTCAAAACAGGGGGGCCCCCCCCCCACCAAAAAAAAATGGACCCCACCCGCCC